>NZ_AP028956.1:0-84051 GCF_040369795.1 Spiroplasma ixodetis | reverse complement strand
TTTTCAAACTGAACAGCAATGTCTTGCATATATAGCAAATTTGAAAGAAAACAAATGTATTAGGTGTTTTAGTTTTAATTTGAATACTTCTGATTTAAAAAAAATGAGATGTTTGAAATGTAATCAAACATTTAGCATTCTCACAGGCACCATTTTTTCAAGGTCACAAACTGGATGGGTTACTGGAATGGCAACCTTTTTTAGGACTGTTTTTTGGTAGACATTTGTGCTTGGTGTTTTATGGGGATTAAGTAGTTTAGAGTGCTGTGGATTCTTATGTTGTTGTATCAATTGATATAATCAAATAATTCTAATTTTAATTGGGTTAATGATGTAAAATTTTTATCATTAATAAATTCTGTTTTGAAAGTTTTGAAAGTTGCTTCAGCAACAGCGTTATCACAAGGACAACCTTTTTTGCTTAAAGAGTGGGTAATATTGAAGGCTAATAAAAGTTTATCAATATTTTTATTATTAAATTCATTACCGCGATCGCTATGAAATATTTGAATATTTTTTAAACAAAGATTTGAGCACATAAATGTTTGATATACTAATGATGCATCTTTTTTAGTACCTACACTATGTCCAATAATTTCGCGATTGTACAGGTCGATTAATAAGCAAATATAGTTTCATTTACCATTAACTTGAACATAAGTCAAATCACTAACAATAGCTTCATTTTTAAGCATATTATTAAAGTCTCTATTAACGAGATTAGTAATTTGACTATCATTCACTTTATTATGATAATTTATTGTATTTTGATATTAAATTATGGTAATGTTTAGTAATCTGTGTAACTTACAAAAATAACTATGTTTAATTAATTCTAGTAAATAAAATTAAATAAATAGAAAGAGTGAGTTACTTATGTCTAAAAAACAAAATATTAATAATAATGATCCAATATCAAAAGCAGTAGATTTATTACTAGAAAATACTGAAGATTTAACAACAGTTTTTAAATAGGGAGGTTTATATAAAAGACATATTCCGTAAATAAATTTAATCAATTGTCAATAATAATATTTATAAATTTTTTAGTGTTAATAATTATAGAAGTTAATATTTTTAAAAAAATACTTTAAAAATAAATTTATATTTCAAACACAAAAATTGTTAATATTATTTTTATATTAACTTGATAAAAATTTAAATTTTTAAAAAAATATTAAAAATATTTTTTTATTTTAATGGTTTTGTTTTATTAAAAATTTCACAAAGTAAGTTAAATCTTAAGTACATAAGTCTAAATATACTTTTTCTACATTTATTTATTAAAATTTTGAATCTTTTTAATCAAGCAAAAACATGTTCAACTTTAATTCTAATTTTTGAAATAATTTTATTGTAGATTTTTTCTTGTTTAGTTAATTTTTTATTTTTAGTTTTTTTAATTGGTAATATAGTATTTTTATAAATATTTTGTATTCCTTGATATCCCAAATCACCAATAATTATTGTTTTTTCTGAAAATTCAAGATTTGAATTTTTTAATATTTGAAAATCATGTACTTTTCCATTATCAGCAAAAATATCAACAATTTTTTTATTAAAAAAGTCATATATAATTTTAAATTTTATAGAAAACATTCAACTTTTACCAGAAAAATATTCTAACTGTAGTTTTTTTTAGTTGGTCTTTCAATTTCAATTTCAGTTGAATCAATTAAATAAAATTGAAATTCATTTAAATCTTCTTGTTTTTTCTCAATTTTTGATTTATATTTTGTTTTTAAAAAATGATAATCTTTGTCATCACTAAGTTTATTTTCTACTCAAGTAATATTTCGAAAACAACTTGATGCACTCATTTTATATTTAATACTCATTTGGAAAAAGTATAATATTATTTTCAGTATACTAAAGTCATCATCAATCTTTCTTCAACTGAAAGTTTATATTTTCTACCTTTAGTTTTTTTTAAATTTTCTATTTCAATTAATTTTGTTAACATTTCATCAAAATGAAAACGTTTTATACCAAAATATCTATAAAATTGTTAATTTTTTAATTTTTTTAAATTTTCAAAATTCATTTTTATCAACACCTTATTAATTTATTAATAAAGAAATTATAAAATAAATTTTAAATTATTAATTGACTTTTAAAAAATTTATTTACGGAATATGTCTAAAGAATTAACAAAAAGATTAGTTGAAAAAATGTTGAATTCTGAAATGCAAAATTATTTAGGATATGAAAAAAATCAACATAATACTAGTGAAAATGCTCGCAATGGTATAAATTCAAAAAAATTAATAACCCAACAAGGTAAAATTGAGATTAATGTACCACGAGATCGTAATAGTAATTTTGAACCAGTAATAGTTGCAAAAAGACAAAGAAGATTTGATGGTTTTGATCAACAAGTTCTTTCATTATATGCCAAAGGCATGACTTTATCAGATATTAGAATGCAGTTACAAGAGCTATATCATGGCGCTGATATTAGTGAAAGTGTTATTAGTCAAATTACTGATGATGTTATTGATGATGTTAAAGTATGACAAAATCGGCCATTAGAAAGTGTTTATCCGATTGTTTATTTTGATTGTATAGTAGTTAAAGTACGACAAGATAAACGAATTATTAACAAATCAGTTTATATAGCACTAGGAGTTGATTTAGAAGGTAAAAAAGATGTTTTAGGTTTATGAATTAGTGAAAATGAAGGTTCTAAGTTTCGATTATCTAATTCCACAGAAATGAAAAATCGAGGCTTAAATGATATTCTTATTGCTTGTAGTGACAATTTAACAGGAATGTCAGAAGCAATACAATCAGTTTATCCTAAAACCGAACATCAATTATGCATAGTTCATCAAATTAGAAATAGTTTAAAATTTGTTTCATACAAACATAGAAAATCACTAGTTACAGATTTAAAACCAATTTATAGTGCATGTAGCGAAGAACAAGCAATGCAAGCTTTAGAATCTTTTGAAAGTAAATGAAATAAACAATATCCTCAAATTGCTAAATCATGATATAAAAATTGAGATAATTTAATGGTTTTTATTAGTTATCATGCAGAAATCAAAAGAGTTATTTATACAACAAATGCTATTGAATCTGTTAATATTCAATTACGAAAAGTTATTAGAAATAAAAAAGTTTTTCCAAATGATATGGCAGTTTTTAAAATATTTTACTTAGTAATTGAAAATATAACAAAAAAATGAACAATGCCCATTCAAAATTGAAATACAGCAATTGCTCATTTTATGATAAAATTTGAAGATAGAATTAATCTAAACTAGTAACTTTGTAAAAAGATACACAGATTTTTAAAAATCCTCGAATTAAAAAAATTATTTAGCGCAAAATAAAGATGTTACAGTTCAAAAAGTAATTGAAAAATTTGGTGATATGACTAAAGAAACAGTTTATAACTATTTCAAAAAACTAAATTATACATATAAAAAAACTTTTCTATATGAACAAAGAGATAAAAATAAAAAAGAAGATTTTTTAAAAGAAATAGCTAAAATAAGGAATGAAGATTTAGTATATATTGATGAATATGGAATTGATGATAATGAATTTTATAAATATGGTTGATCTGAAAAAGGTAAAAGATTATTTAATAATAAACCCGCATATAAAATAAAAATAATGAGTATAATTGGTTCACTAAATAAAGGTAAATTAAAAGCCCTATGAGCATTTGAAGGAAATTTCAACAGGAAAATTTTTGAATCATATGTAAAAAATATACTAATTCCAGTATTAAAGCGTGGACAAATTATAGTTTTAGATAATGCAACGTTTCATAAATCTAAATTAACACAACAATTAATTGAAAATGCTGGATGCAAACTATTATTTCTTCCACCATATTTGAGGCTTTTTAAAAATCTGTGTATCTTTTTACAAAGTTACTAGTTTAGATTAATTCTATCTTCAAATTTTATCATAAAATGAGCAATTGCTGTATTTCAATTTTGAATGGGCATTGTTCATTTTTTTGTTATATTTTCAATTGCTAAGTAAAATATTTTAAAAACTGCCATATCATTTGGAAAAACTTTTTTATTTCTAACAACTTTTCGTAATTGAATATTAACAGATTCAATAGCATTTGTTGTATAAATCACTCTTTTGATTTCTGCATGATAACTAATAAAAACCATTAAATTATCTCAATTTTTATATCATGATTTAGCAATTTGAGGATATTGTTTATTTCATTTACTTTCAAAAGATTCTAAATCTTGCATTGCTTGTTCTTCACTACATGCACTATAAATTGGTTTTAAATCTGTAACTAGTGATTTTCTATGTTTGTATGAAACATATTTTAAACTATTTCTAATTTGATTAACTATGCATAATTGATGTTCGGTTTTAGGATAAACTGATTGTATTGCTTCTGACATTCCTGTTAAATTGTCACTACAAGCAATAAGAATATCATTTAAGCATCGATTTTTCATTTCTGTGAAATTAGATAATCGAAACTTAGAACCTTCATTTTCGCTAATTCATAAACCTAAAATATCTTTTTTACCTTCTAAATCAACTCCTAGTGCTATATAAACTGATTTGTTAATAATGAGTTTATCTTGTCGTGCTTTAACTACTATAAAATCAAAATAAACAATCGGATAAACACTTTATAATGGCCGATTTTGTCATGCTTTAACATCATCAATAACATCATCAGTAATTTGACTAATAACACTTTCACTAACATCAGCACCATGATATAACTATTGTAACCGCATTCTAATATCTGATAAAGTCATGCCTTTGGCATATAATGAAAGAACTTGTTGATCAAAACCATCAAATCTTCTTTGTCTTTTCGCAACTATTACTGGCTCAAAATTACTATTACGATCTCGTGGTACATTAATCTCAATTTTACCTTGTTGGGTTATTAATTTTTTTGAGCTTATACCATTACGAGCATTATCACTAGTATTATGTTGATTTTTTTCATATCCTAAATAATTTTGCAGTTCAGAATTAAACATTTTTTCAACTAATCTTTTTGTTAATTCTTTATATAAACCTCCCTCTTTAAAAACTGTTGTTAAATCTTCAGTATTTTCTAGTAATAAATCTACTACTTTTGATATTGGAACATTATTATTAATATTTTGTTTTTTAGACATAAGTAACTCACTCTTTCTAGTTATTTAATTTTATTTACTAGAATTAATTAAACATAGTTATTTTTGTAAGTTACACAGATTACTAAACATTACCAATTCGTACAATGTGTCGTTTTTTAAAAATCTCTAAATCAACATATTATTTTAATTTCAAGAAAAAGAAGATAAAATTCAAAATAATATGTATGATGAAGCTGTTATTAGTGCTTTTAAAGAAAATAAAGAAGCTTATGGAACAAGAAGATTAAAAGTTGTTCTAAAAGAAAAGAAAATTAATTTATCAAGACGAAAAATTAAAAAAATTATGAATAAACATAATTTAATATCAAAATAAACTAAATTATCTTACAAAAATTATCATAATAAAGTCAATGATATTCAAATTACTAATCTTGTTAATAGAGACTTTAATAATAGGCTTAAAAATGAAGCTATTGTTAGTGATTTGACTTATGTTCAAGTTAATGGTAAATGAAACTATATTTGCTTATTAATCGACCTGTACAATCGCGAAATTATTGGACATAGTGTAGGTACTAAAAAAGATGCATCATTAGTATATCAAACATTTATGTGCTCAAATCGTTGTTTAAAAAATATTCAAATATTTCATAGCGATCGCGGTAATTAATTTAATAATAAAAATATTGATAAACTTTTATTAGCCTTCAATATTACCGGCTCTTTAAGAAAAAAAGGTTGTCCTTATGATAACGCTGTTGCTGAAGCAACTTTCAAAACTTTCAAAACAGAATTTATTAATGATAAAAATTTTACATCATTAATCCAATTAAAATTAGAATTATTTGATTATATCAATTGATACAACAACATAAGAATCCACAACACTCTAAACTACTTAACCCCCATAAAACACCAAGCACAAATGTCTACCAAAAAACAGTCCTAAAAAAGGTTGCCATTCCAGAGTAGTTTTATTTTTTCTTGTATAATTTTTAATGAAAATATTTAACTTAAATAAGTGTTAAATATAAAACAACTTTAAAAAATTAATTTAAAATTTAAATATAAACACAAATTCCAAATAACCTTTAAAATTTTTAGTTCCAAATTTTTATTTAGGAACTTTTTTATTTTTTAATATGAATCTTTATATTGCTAAATCTTGTTTATTTATCTTTTGGTTTCTTTTCAAAATCTTCAGCATCTTTTTGTAATCCTAAAATTGGACAAAGTAGAGGATAATTTTCTTTACAATAATCACAATGTCATTTTTTCTTTTTGAAAATTGATTTAAGTTTTTTAAACATTTGACTTTATCTCATTTTCTTTATCAATTATTGCTGATTTAATAATTTGTTTATAGATAGATTTTGGTTGAAATTTTGGTGAGTAATGTTCATTCATTTGTAAAGTCTGACCAGTTTTAGGGTTTCTAACAGTTCTTGCATTCTTTTTAACAATCATGAATTTTCCAAGATTTGAAATATCAACAAATTCGCCAATTGAATTTTTAGCAATAATTATTTCCGAAAGTTTATCAATGCAGTTTTCAACATCTTTTTGATTTAGATTAATTTCATTACTTATTGCTTTTACTAATTCTTTTTTATTCATATTATCCCTCCAAAAATTTTAATTTTAATATTTTTTTCTTATTATTCTTCTTTTTTAAGAATTTCGCTGGTAGGATTTTGTTCGGATATTATTTGTTTATAAATTGTATCACGATATTTTACACAACCATCAATAACATTATCTAAAGGGTTTTGAGAAATACGTACTTCAAAGATATCTCCTTCATATTTTTTACGAATTGGTTTTATATCGGATTTATTAGATTTAACTTCAATGAAATATTCTTTAGATAATTCTTCTTTAATAAATTCATCTATTTTTTTAATGTAAGTCCCGCCGCCACAAATTGTGATTCCTTTACTTTTTTTCTTTAAATCACTAATACTACCAGCAGCTTTTTCTCCGGCAGTTCTTAATACTGTACGAATAGTTGGAATAACATGTTCTCTAAATTCAACTTTCATAACATTTTCTCGAATTTCTTCGGGTGTAATTTCAATAGTTTTAGAAATTGGCATTGTTTCTCCGGGTTGAGAGTCTAATCTAGGTAATGAGATCCCTGAAATAGTATACGGTTTTTCATTTTGATATTTCATAAGTGAGCCAACATTTTTAAGAACATCTTCAGCTTATTTTGTTCCAATTCTTATAGCATGTTTTTTTGGCAATATAGTCTTTAATTTTTTGTGTTAAAAAATATCCAGCACAATGTGTTGTATATGAATATAAAATTGAATCATTATTAATGACAGCAATATCGGTACTTACTCCCCCAATATCAATACACATAATTGCTATTCCAAAAATATCTTGTCCCGAACCTAAAGTTGCCATTTTAACTTCTTCTTGTACAAAACCACGAAGAGCTCCTAATTGATGAACAACATTTTCTAGAACTTCTCTTTGTATTGTATTTATTTCACTTGGTGTAGCCATCAACACAATTAAGTCACGATTTTTATCTATTTTTTCTAATTCTTTAGAATTTTTTATAGTATTATTATCAATTTGTTTTGAATTTTTAATTTCAAGTCTGAAATCTTGAAAAATTTTAGAAAGAATACGTTTTAAAGCATCAGGATCAGCAATATTACCATCACGAACTGGACGTTTAATAATAACATTTTCATCGCTTTTATCAATCAATGCTTTTGCTTCTTCACCATAAATAATTATATTTTTTTCATAATCTTCAGCTAAATATGTTGGTGCATCATACCTAAGACCAGTATTAATATATCTAGCCTTAAAATTTTCAGTTCCAATATCTAAAGCCAATCACTGATAATCATTTATAGATTTAAGTTTATTAATTTTCTTAATTTCTTTTATTTTTTTAAACATTTTTTCTCCTTTCTTAAAAAAAATTAAATACTAGTTTTTTTCTTATTATAATTTTACAATATTTACGAAATAAGTTCTTTGTATACTTTTTTATTAATGAATTTTATCATATAAAAATATTTAACAAATAAATATATCCATGATTACGAGTTTTTGATTTATAATTTTTGAATAACTCAATCTTATTTTTAAGTTGTTGATTTTCTTTCTCTAGTTTTTTATTTTTCGGTTTAAATTAATTTCATATCCAAGATTTTCTTTTATTTCCATTTCTTGAATTTTAGTAAATAAAGTACTACTTTTATCTAATTGTATGGGATTATTAAATTTATCTTTTCAAATATTACCAATTTCATTAAATTTAATTGTTTTGTAATAAATTGGTCTTATATATTGAATTTGATTATTAATTTTTATTTTAAAATAATCATGACTACTAGGTTCAGTAGTCATTAACTGAACTTTTACATGACCAGGATAAGATTTAATAACTATTGCTGGACAATACTTTTTCTTACCAGTTTGGTTATCAATATCATTAGAAATTTTCACACGAATTCCCATTCCTTTTTGTAATTTTCATCATTTAAATTGCATATTATTCCACTTTCAAATTTGACATTTTTATAAAATGATTATATAATTAATTTTTTTAGTACAGATAATGCTGTGCAAGGGGGAGTAAGCCCTCGAGTTCCCAACCTTAGCTGTTTGGTTTTTATATAATTTTAATAATTTTAATAATTTTAAATGTTTCATATTTATTAAATTTAAATAGGTGTTAATAAATTCATTAATTCTGTTTCTGTTAAATTAGTAATTAATTGTGTATCATTATTACCATCAAATACTGAATTAATAATGTCTAATTTTTTATTTTGAATAGTAATGATTTTTTCTTCAATTGTTCCTTTAGTAATTAATTTTATTACTTGAACAACCTTTTTCTGTCCAATACGATGAGCACGGTCTGTTGCTTGATTTTCAATGGAAGGATTTCATCAAGGATCAAAATGAATAACAACATCTGCTGATGTTAAATTTAAACCAACTCCACCAGCTTTTAAAGAAATTAAAAAAACACTAATATTGCTATTATTATTAAATTCTTCAACCAATAATACTCGTGATTTAGAATCCGTTTTACCATCTAAATATAAATAATTAATTTTTAATTTTTTTAAAATTGGTATTATTTTCTTTAATATTTTAGTAAATTGAGAAAAAATTAAAATTTTATGTTTAAAAGAAATAAGTTCTTCTAAAATATCATGTAAAATATTAAGTTTAGCACTTTCTTGTTCATAATTGTTATCAATAATGCTGGGATCACAGAAAATTTGTCGCAAGCGCATTAATGCAGTAAGAAATTGAATTTTGTTTTTATTAAAATTTTTATTATTAATAGAATCTTCTAATTCCTTACGTGCTGCCATAGCATGAGCGGCATAGATTTTTTTTGACGAGAAGTCATTTCAACAATAACTTTATTTTCTATTTTGTTAGGTAATTCAGTAATAACTTCATTTTTTAAACGACGTAAAATAAATGGTTTTGTTTTTTTAATTAATTGCGTTAATAATAATTTATCTTGTTTACGAGCGATAGGTACTTCATATTGTTTTTGAAATTTATGGTGTGAAAGCAATAACCGTGGTAGTGCAAAATCAAAAATTGATCATAATTCGGTTAAGTTATTTTCAATGGGTGTTCCAGTTAAAGCAAATTTAATTGTAGAATTAATACCTTTTGTTACTTTAGCATTTAATGAAGTAGGGTTTTTAATATGTTGAGCTTCATCAATAAAACAATGTGAAAATGATAAACTATCATATTCAATAAAATCACGACGTAATAACGGATATGAAGTAATTAATATTTGGTAATTTTTATAATTTTTCAAAATTTCTTTACGTATTTGTTTAGTTCCATCAACGATAATTTTTTTTAATTGTGGGGCAAACTTTTTAAATTCATTTTTTCAATTATAAATAATCGAAGCAGGAGCGATAATAAGGATTGGCTCCATATGTGAATTTAACTCATATTCTTTAACAATATAACTAATGGTTTGTAAAGTCTTCCCAAGACCCATTTCATCAGCTAAAATACCACCAAAACCGAATAATGCTAATGTTTTTAATCATTTATGTCCTTTAATTTGATAATCACGAAGAACAGCATTTAATGAAGATGAAACAGTAATATCATTATCATTAAAATTTGTAATTTTTGTAATTAACTCAGTAAAGTATAAATTCTTATTAAAAGATACATCTTTAAAATTAGAAAGTTCTTCATTCAAAAAAGGGGCATGATATTTATGAATTAAAAATTTACCAGTTGCAAAATTTTCTAATGGTATATCAAATTTATCTGATAATTTAACGAATTTTATTAATGTTTTATTTTGTAAATCAACAATATTGCCATTTTCTAAACGGTGATATTTTTTTTCATTTTTTATTGAAATAAAAATTGATTTAAGTTCATCTTGTGTAATGTTTTCTAAAATAAAATTAAATTCTAAAAGTTGTTTATTTTCATTAATACTAATATTTGAACTATTAATTTTTGTTTTTATTAATCGCACATTTTGAAAATTTTCAGTATAATAAATAATTGATTGCTGTTCTATTACAGATAAAAGGTTAGATACCAATTTAATAATTGATTCTAAATCATTTAATACCAATTTATCACCAATTTTTTCAAAAGGTAGTGTAGAAAAAAGATATAAATAATTTTTCTCTTTTATGTAATCCCGAAGAACAATTTTATTTGGATTACTGCTACTATCATTAATATCAAAAATAATATCATCATATTTGAAAACAGATTTTAAAATAACATATTCTCCATCAAAATCAAAATAACTTTCAATAATTAGTTTAGTATTAATAATATTATTAGTAATTATTGGATCAATAACATTATTATTATGTTTTAATAACGGTGAAATTATATATTGTATAACATCTTGTTTATCATTTTCATCAAATATTATTTGATTTTGAGAATTCATAGTTTGCAAAATTTTACAATTATTTTTTTGATTATTTGTTAAAAATAAAACTTTTTTATTTTCTAAAATACTTTGTAATTTTGAGTTTAAAAATAAAGGTTTTTCTTTTTGATTACTAATAATTATCTGGTTATTAACTAAACTAATATTTAATTTTGATTCATAGTTTTCTTCAGTAATTAAAATGTCATTATATATTGTTCCTAAATATATTAAGTCTATTGTTTCGCCTTTTAAAGAAAATAAAAGGTGAAACAATAGAACTGGTAATAACCTAAATTTACTATTATTATCCTCAAAATTATAAAAATTAATAATGTTACTATTAGGTAATTTCATATTAAATATTTCAAATTCATCATACAAAAAATTAACAATTTTTTTGTAAATTAATAGATAATTTTTGTTCTTGTTTATTTAATGAAAAGCCATATTTTTTAAAAAATTTTTTTTGTTCAAAAATAGTAGGGCTAGTATCACTAATCAATTTAATAAATTCAAAAATATTTTTAACTTCAAATAATTGATTAATACCAACTTTAAGTTTTAATTTTGCTAATGACATATTTTCAATAATAATTCTAATATTACATTTTACTATAGGAATCATTGAATTTTCGTTTTGTTTTTCTTGGTTTTTAAAAAAAGAAATTAAATTTTTGTGTTCATTTTCTAAACCTGATCAAATTAAAAATTGATTTGATGATTTATGATAACAATAAATTAACGAAGCGATGATGTGTTTACAAGTTGCATTATTAATTTGAAAATACATGCAATCACAATATTTGTTAGTAAAATTAATATCACCATCATAAAAGTCAAAATATAAATTTACTTCGTATTCTTCCTGACTTTGTGAAGATAATACTTCACATTCAATTATTAATGATTGATTTTTTGCATTATTATTTATCTTTTTATTTATTAGTTTAATACTGTTATTTTTATACATAATTAAACCACGATTAAAAATAGAGTTTGAAACTTGTGCTTTAATAAATTCAAGATTAAATTTTGACATTATGTTTTCCTTTAAATTAATATTTTTTAAATTATCTTTTAACATTTTTTTAAATTTTGTTACTACATTATCAAATAATTTTTGATAACACTTTCCACTTAAATATATAAATTTATATATTGAAGTTTTAATTGCTACTTAACTATCTTATTGAAATGAAGATACATTATTATTTTATATAATTTCTTTAATAAGTTCTTCATATGCTTGTTTTTGACGTCAATATTATTGACTATCTCAAATACTACTTAAATCATTTTCAGTTTTAATAAATGTATCAGAACGCTTAATATTGGTATTTATAGCTAACTAAAGTAATGTTTACTCATATCTTGAAAAACAAAATCAATAGCTTTTTTAATATTTGGTCAATAATTTGGTAATATTTTTCTTATATTATGTTTTATAACAAATCAAAAATGTTCAATTGGATTTAAATTAGGAGAATATGGTGGAAGAAATAATATTTTGCATCAAACATTTTCAATTAATTGTTGTGTTAATTTAGATTTATGAAAAGTTGCATTATCTAAAACTATAATTTGTCCACGCTTTAATACTGGAATTAGTATATTTTTTACATATGATTCAAAAATTTTACTGTTGCAATGTCCTTCAAATGCTCATAGGGCTTTTAATTTACCTTTATTTAGCGAACCAATTATAATCATTCTTTTTATTTTATATGCGGGTTTATTATCAAATAATCTTTTACCTTTTTCAGATCAACCATATTTATAAAATTCATTATCATCAATTCCAGATTCATCAATATATACTAAATCTTCATTCATTATTTTAGCTATTTCTTTTAAAAAATCTGCTTGTTTATTTTTATCTCTTTGTTCATATAGAAAATTTTTTTATATGTATAATTTAGTTTTTTGAAATAGTTATAAACTGTTTCTTTAGTCATATCGCCAAATTTTTCAATTACTTTTTGAACTGTAACATCTTTATTTTGCGCTAAATAATTTTTTAATTCATCTAAATCCTTTATTTTGTGGCTATGTCCTTTTTGATAATTCAAAATTGGTTTTATATGCCCAGTTTCTTTTTTTCTTTTTCTTCATAAGAATAAAGTCTTTCTAGTAGTATTGAACACTTTACAAATTTCTTTAATTTTCATGTTTTTACTTTCATAGGCTTCTATTACTTTTCTTCGTAAGTCTTCACTGTATGGTTTTGGCGTAATTTAATCTTCCTAATCTATTTTAAATATTGCTGAATTGTACTTTTAAATTCAAAAACTGTTTAAATTACATATTATTATTTTACATTATTTATATAGCTAACTAAAGTAATGTTTACTCATATCTTGAAAAACAAAATCAATCGCTTTTTTAATATTTGGTCAATAATTTGGTAATATTTTTCTTATATTATGTTTTATAGCAAATCAAAAATGTTCAATTGGATTTAAATTAGGAGAATATGGTGGAAGAAATAATAGTTTGCATCCAGCATTTTCAATTAATTGTTGTGTTAATTTAGATTTATGAAACGTTGCATTATCTAAAACTATAATTTGTCCAAGCTTTAATACTGTAATTAGTATATTTTTTACATATGATTCAAAAATTTTACTGTTGCAATGCCCTTCAAATGCTCATAGGGCTTTTAATTTACCTTTTTCAGATCAACCATATTTATAAAATTCATTATCATCAATTCCAGATTCATCAATATATACTAAATCTTCATTCATTATTTTAGCTATTTCTTTTAAAAAATCTTCTTGTTTATTTTTATCTCTTTGTTCATATAAAAAAGTTTTTTTATATGTATAATTTAGTTTTTTGAAATAGTTATAAACTGTTTCTTTAGTCATATCACCAAATTTTTCAATCACTTTTTGAACTGTAACATCTTTATTTTGCGCTAAATAATTTTTTAATTAATCTAAATCCTTTATTTTGTGTCTATGTCCTTTTTGATAATTCAAAATTGGTTTTATATGCCCAGTTTCTTTTTTTCTTTTAGTCAATCTAATATATTAGATGTATTTTCATTATCCTTTATATTATTAAAAACTAATTTAATTACAGGCATATCTCTTTTATCAATATTAGTAATATAATTCAAAGTATTTTGTAAATCAACTATGCCTTTATAACTACCTATAACACTATTTATTGGAATTAATATTAAATCACTAATTAATAAATAATTTAAACTTAATTCATCTACTGTTGGTGGATAATCAATTAACACATAATCATAATTATCAAAAATATTTTTATTAATTTTATATATTAAGTCTCCAAATTAAATATTTTTCTTTTTCTTCATATAAATCTTTTATTAAAAAAATTGATTTTCTAACATTTTCACTAGAAGGAATAATATCTATATTTTTATACTTAGATTTTTGAATAATTTTATCAACACTTATATCTTCAACAGAAGCAATTATTTTTGCCATTGTCTTTTTAATGTCTGTATTATCTTGTTGTAATTCTAATGTTATAGTACCTTGAATATCTAAATCAATAACCAAAACTTTTTTATTTTATAAAGCTAATTTATAAGCAATGTTTTTACAAAGGGTAGTTTTATCAACCCCACCTTTTTTGTTACAAAAACTAATCATTTTCATTTTTTTTGTTCCCTTTCCCATAACGTTCTCTAAGAATTTCATTCATTAGAGTTGTATATAGTCACTTTTTTTCTTTAGCTTCTTTTCTAAAAGTTTCAACAAGTTCTTTTTCACAATACATATTAGGTATCATATCTGTTGTAAATCTTTTATCTTTTGCTTTTGAATTTTCTTTTGAAAAAGCTGCAGTATTTTCTACACGTTCCAATATTTTATTTTTTATAACATTTTTGGTTTCAATTGGCATTCTTTTCACTCTTTTATATATTGATTATATATTATTTTATATATTTTATTCGTAAAATATATTTTACAATAATAAATATAACTTTATATTATATTTGTAAAATATGTAAAATTAATAAAATATATTAAAAATTATTCTGTGATTAAAATATAGCTAACTAAAGTAATGTTTACTCATAAATAATGTAAAATAATAATATGTAATTTAAACAGTTTTTGAATTTAAAAGTACAATTCAGCAATATTTAAAATAGATTAGGAAGATTAAATTATGCCAAAACCATACAGTAAAGACTTACGAATAAAAGTAATAGAAGCCTATCAAAGTAAAAACATGAAAATTAAAGAAATTTGTAAAGTGTTCAATATTACTAGAAAGACTTTATTCTTATGAAGAAAAAGAAAAAAAGAAACTGGGCATATAAAACCAATTTTGAATTATCAAAAAAGACATAGCCACAAAATAAAGGATTTAGATGAATTAAAGGTAATGTTTAGTAATCTGTGTAACTTACAAAAATAACTATGTTTAATTAATTCTAGTAAATAAAATTCAATAAATAGAAAGAGTGAGTTACTTATGTCTAAAAAACAAAATATTAATAATAATGATCAAATATCAAAAGCAGTAGATTTATTACTAGAAAATACTGAAGATTTAACAACAGTTTTTAAAGAGGGAGGTTTATATAAAAGACATATTCCGTAAATAAATTTAATCAATTGTCAATAATAATATTTATAAATTTTTTAGTGTTAATAATTATAGAAGTTAATATTTTTAAAAAAATACTTTAAAAATAAATTTATATTTCAAACACAAAAATTGTTAATATTATTTTTATATTAACTTGATAAAAATTTAAATTTTTAAAAAAATATTTTTAATATTTTTTTATTTTAATGGTTTTGTTTTATTAAAAATTTCACAAAGTAAGTTAAATCTTAAGTACATAAGTCTAAATATACTTTTTCTACATTTATTTATTAAAATTTTGAATCTTTTAATCAAGCAAAAACATGTTCAAATTTAATTCTAATTTTTGAAATAATTTTATTGTAGATTTTTTCTTGTTTAGTTAATTTTTTATTTTTAGTTTTTTTAATTGGTAATATAGTATTTTTATAAATATTTTGTATTCCTTGATATCCCAAATCACGAATAATTATTGTTTTTTCTGAAAATTCAAGATTTGAATTTTTTAATATTTGAAAATCATGTACTTTTCCATTATCAGCAAAAATATCAACAATTTTTTTATTAAAAAGTCATATATAATTTGAAATTTTATAGAAAACATTCAACTTTTACCAGAAAAATATTCTAACTGTAGTTTTTTTTAGTTGGTCTTTCAATTTCAATTTCAGTTGAATCAATTAAATAAAATTGAAATTCATTTAAATCTTCTTGTTTTTTCTCAATTTTTGATTTATATTTTGTTTTTAAAAACTGATAATCTTTGTCATCACTAAGTTTATTTTCTACTCAAGTAATATTTCGAAAACAACTTGATGCACTCATTTTATATTTAATACTCATTTGGAAAAAGTATAATATTCTTTTCAGTATACTAAAGTCATCATCAATCTTTCTTCAACTGAAAGTTTATATTTTCTACCTTTAGTTTTTTTAAATTTTCTATTTCAATTAATTTTGTTAACATTTCATCAAAATGAAAACGTTTTATACCAAAATATCTATAAAATTGTTCATTTTTTAATTTTTTAAATTTTCAAAATTCATTTTTATCAACACCTTATTAATTTATTAATAAAGAAATTATAAAATAAATTTTAAATTATTAATTGACTTTTAAAAAATTTATTTACGGAATATGTCTTTTATATAAACCTCCCTCTTTAAAAACTGTTGTTAAATCTTCAGTATTTTCTAATAATAAATCTACTGCTTTTGATATTGGAGCATTATTATTAATATTTTGTTTTTTAGACATACGTAACTCACTCTTTCTAGTTATTTAATTTTATTTACTAGAATTAATTAAACATAGTTATTTTTGTAAGTTACACAGATTACTAAACATTACCAATATTTTTCTTATATTATGGTTTATAGCAAATCAAAAATAGACATATTCCGTAAATAAATTTAATCAATTGTCAATAATAATATTTATAAATTTTTTAGTGTTAATAATTATAGAAGTTAATATTTTTAAAAAAATACTTTAAAAATAAATTTATATTTCAAACACAAAAATTGTTAATATTATTTTTATATTAACTTGATAAAAATTTAAATTTTTAAAAAAATATTTTTAATATTTTTTTATTTTAATAGTTTTGTTTTATTAAAAATTTCACAAAGTAAGTTAAATCTTAAGTACATAAGTCTAAATATACTTTTTCTACATTTATTTATTAAAATTTTGAATCTTTTTAATCAAGCAAAAACATGTTCAACTTTAATTCTAATTTTTGAAATAATTTTATTGTAGATTTTTTCTTGTTTAGTTAATTTTTTATTTTTAGTTTTTTTAATTGGTAATATAGTATTTTTATAAATATTTTGTATTCCTTGATATCCCAAATCACCAATAATTATTGTTTTTTCTGAAAATTCAAGATTTGAATTTTTTAATATTTGAAAATCATGTACTTTTCCATTATCAGCAAAAATATCAACAATTTTTTTATTAAAAAAGTCATATATAATTTGAAATTTTATAGAAAACATTCAACTTTTACCAGAAAAATATTCTAACTGTATTTTTTTAGTTGGTCTTTCAATTTCAATTTCAGTTGAATCAATTAAATAAAATTGAAATTCATTTAAATCTTCTTGTTTTTCTCAATTTTTGATTTATATTTTGTTTTTAAAAACTGATACTCTTTGTCATCACTAAGTTTATTTTCTACTCAAGTAATATTTCGAAAACAACTTGATGCACTCATTTTATATTTAATACTCATTTGGAAAAAAGTATAATATTCTTTTCAGTATACTAAAGTCATCATCAATCTTTCTTCAACTGAAAGTTTATATTTTCTACCTTTAGTTTTTTTTAAATTTTCTATTTCAATTAATTTTGTTAACATTTCATCAAAATGAAAACGTTTTATAACAAAATATCTATAAAATTGTTCATTTTTTAATTTTTTTAAATTTTCAAAATTAATTTTTATCAACACCTTATTTTTTTATTAATAAAGAAATTATAAAATAAATTTTAAATTATTAATTGACTTTTAAAAAATTTATTTACGGAATATGTCTAATGTTCAATTGGATTTAAATTAGGAGAATATGGTGGAAGAAATAATAGTTTGCATCCAGCATTTTCAATTAATTGTTGTGTTAATTTAGATTTATGAAACTTTGCATTATCTAAAAATATAATTTGTCCATGCTTTAATACTGGAATTAGTATATTTTTTACATATGATTCAAAAATTTTACTGTTGCAATGTCCTTAAAATGCTCATAGGGCTTTTAATTTACCTTTATTTAGCGAACCAATTATACTCATTCTTTTTATTTTATATGCGGATTTATTATCAAATAATCTTTTACCTTTTTCGGATCAACCATATTTATAAAATTCATTATCATCAATTCCAGATTCATCAATAGACATATTCCGTAAATAAATTTTTTAAAAGTCAATTAATAATTTAAAATTTATTTTATAATTTCTTTATTAATAAATTAATAAGGTGTTGATAAAAATGAATTTTGAAAATTTAAAAAAATTAAAAAATGAACAATTTTGTAGATATTTTGGTATAAAACGTTTTCATTTTGATGAAATGTTAACAAAATTAATTGAAATAGAAAATTTAAAAAAAACTAAAGTTAGAAAATATAAACTTTCAGTTGAAGAAAGCTTGATGATGACTTTAGTATACTGAAAAGAATATTATACTTTTTCCAAATGAGTATTAAATATAAAATGAGTGCATCAAGTTGTTTTCGAAATATTACTTGAGTAGAAAATAAACTTAGTGATGACAAAGATTATCAGTTTTTAAAACAAAATATAAATCAAAAATTGAGAAAAAACAAGAAGATTTAAATGAATTTCAATTTTATTTAATTGATTCAACTGAAATTGAAATTGAAAGACCAACTAAAAAAACTACAGTTAGAATATTTTTCTGGTAAAAGTTGAATGTTTTCTATAAAATTTCAAATTATATATGACTTTTTTAATAAAAAATTGTTGATATTTTTGCTGATAATGGAAAAGTACATGATTTTCAAATATTAAAAAATTCAAATCTTGAATTTTCAGAAAAAACAATAATTATTGGTGATTTGGGATATCAAGGAATACAAAATATTTATAAAAATACTATATTACCAATTAAAAAACTAAAAATAAAAATTAACTAAACAAGAAAAAATCTACAATAAAATTATTTCAAAAATTAGAATTAAAGTTGAACATGTTTTTGCTTGATTAAAAAGATTCAAAATTTTAATAAATAAATGTAGAAAAAGTATATTTAGACTTATGTACTTAAGATTTAACTTACTTTGTGAAATTTTTAATAAAACAAAACCATTAAAATAAAAAAATATTTTTAATATTTTTTTAAAAATTTAAATTTTTATCAAGTTAATATAAAAATAATATTAACAATTTTTGTGTTTGAAATATAAATTTATTTTTAAAGTATTTTTTTAAAAATATTAACTTCTATAATTATTAACACTAAAAAATTTATAAATATTATTATTGACAATTGATTAAATTTATTTACGGAATATGTCTAATATATACTAAATCTTCATTCATTATTTTAGTTATTTCTTTTAAAAAATCTTCTTGTTTATTTTTATCTCTTTGTTCATATAGAAAAGTTTTTTTATATGTATAATTTTGTTTTTTGAAATAGTTATAAACTGTTTCTTTAGTCATATCATCAAATTTTTCAATTACTTTTTGAACTGTAACATCTTTATTTTGCGCTAAATAATTTTTTAATTCATCTAAATCCTTTATTTTGTGGCTATGTCCTTTTTGATAATTCAAAATTGGTTTTATATGCCCAGTTTCTTTTTTTCTTTTTCTTCATAAGAATAAAGTCTTTCTAGTAATATTGAACACTTTACAAATTTCTTTAATTTTCATGTTTTTACTTTCATAGGCTTCTATTACTTTTCTTCGTAAGTCTTCACTGTATGGTTTTGACATAATTTAATCTTCCTAATCTATTTTAAATATTGCTGAATTGCGCTTTTAAATTCAAAAACTGTTTAAATTACATATTATTATTTTACATTATTTATGAGTAAACATTACTTTAGTTAGCTATAAATCAATATGTTATGTTTTATAATTATGAAAGAATACATTCTAAATTTCTAAAACCACCAATTTTACAAATAAAAATTTAGAATTCTATACCAAAATGGTCCAGTAATTAGGGCAAACCACCGTTGAAGAGTATATTGCTCATCCAAATAACTTAAAAGTTGGACAAGCATATGTAAAAATATTATTACCTAGTTAAAATCAATATGTAAATAAAATTGAAATTCAAAACTACATTGATGAATAGAAAATTATTCAAAAATAAAACATCGCTAAAAACAGCAAATATGAGCCAAATAAAGGTATTTATGAATGATTTATAATCATATGATACAAAAAAATATTAATTAATTTATGTTTACTTTTTGTAAACATAATATCAATAATGTTGTATATTTTGATAAATTATTAATAATTATGTATACTAAATGTATACATTTTAAAAAAGGAGGTTTATAGATGAAAAAATTGATTTTGCAAATTCCAAGGGTGGAGTTGGAAAAACAACATTAACAGTTGGTGTAGCACGCACGTTAGCAGAATTGGGGAAAAGATTATTATTATTAGATATTGACCCACAGGGTAATTTAAGTTCTGTGTTTCTTAACAAAGACTTTTTAACAAAAGACTTTTTAACTTATTGATTTAATTCAGAAATTACTGAAAATCAACTAAAAACTACAATAGAAAAATCAAATTATAAAAATATTAATATAGTGCCTTGTTATACAAAATTAATGACACAAACTATTAAATCATTAACAAATGATGTTGCAAGTGATTTTGTGCTTAAAAACAATATTAAAAAAATCGAAAAACATTTGAACACTAATTATGACTATGTTTTTTTTGATATTAATCCAACAACAACAACAATTATTACTACTAATGTTTTTTATCTGTAGATGAAATTATAGTAACCGTATCACCCCATAAATTTAGTTTCAATGGTATAGAAAGATTTTTTAGTGATTATAACTGATATTTGGATAAATGGAAAAAAATAGGTCTAACAATGAATAATAATATGAATGCAATTGTTTTAAATAATGTTCGTAAAAATAAAACAAATGCTGTTCTGGTAGAAAAATTAGAAAATTCTAATTTAAGAAATATAATACTAAAAACTAAAATTCCCTCATCTATTACTTTAGAAAAACATACTATGCTTTCAAGTCCAACTATTGCCGATAAAAGTCCGTTTTGAATTCTTACAAAAGAATTAATACAAAAAAATATTAATTAATTTATGTTTACAAAAAGTAAACATAATATCAATAATGTTGTATATTTTGATACATTATTAATAATTATGTATACTAAATGTATACTTTTTAAAAAAGGAGGTTTATAGATGAAAAAATTGATTTTGCAAATTCCAAGGGTGGAGTTGGAAAAACAACATTAACAGTTGGTGTAGCACGCACGTTAGCAGAATTGGGGAAAAGAGTATTATTATTAGATATTGACCCACAGGGTAATTTAAGTTCTGTGTTTCTTAACAAAGACTTTTTAACAAAAGACTTTTTATCTTATTGATTTAATTCAGAAATTACTGAAAATCAACTAAAAACTACAATAGAAAAATCAAATTATAAAAATATTGATATAGTACCTTGTTATACAAAATTAATGACACAAACTATTAAATCATTAACAAATGATGTTGCAAGTGATTTTGTGCTTAAAAACAATATTAAAAAAATCGAAAAACATTTGAACACTAATTATGACTATGTTTTTTGATATTAATCCAACAACAACAATTATTACTACTAATGTTTTTTTATCTGTAGATGAAATTATAGTAACCGTATCACCCCATAAATTTAGTTTCAATGGTATAGAAAGATTTTTTAGTGATTATAACTGATATTTGGATAAATGGAAAAAATAGGTCTAACAATGAATAATAATATGAATGCAATTGTTTTAAATAATGTTCGTAAAAATAAAACACATGCTGTTCTGGTAGAAAAATTAGAAAATTCTAATTTAAGAAATATAATACTAAAAACTAAAATTCCCTCATCTATTACTTTAGAAAAACATACTATGCTTTCAAGTCCAACTATTGCCGATAAAAGTCCGTTTTGAATTCTTACAAAAGAATTAATACAAAAAAATATTAATTAATTTATGTTTACAAAAAGTAAACATAATATCAATAATGTTGTATATTTTGATAAATTATTAATAATTATGTATACTAAATGTATACTTTTTAAAAAAGGAGGTTTATAGATGAAAAAATTGATTTTGCAAATTCCAAGGGTGGAGTTGGAAAAAAACATTAACAGTTGGTGTAGCACGCACGTTAGCAGAATTGGGGAAAAGATGATTATTATTAGATATTGACCCACAGGGTAATTTAAGTTCTGTGTTTCTTAACAAAGACTTTTTAACAAAAGACTTTTTATCTTATTGATTTAATTCAGAAATTACTGAAAATCAACTAAAAACTACAATAGAAAAATCAAATTATAAAAATATTGATATAGTGCCTTGTTATACAAAATTAATGACACAAACTATTAAATCATTAACAAATGATGTTGCAAGTGATTTTGTGCTTAAAAACAATATTAAAAAAATCGAAAAACATTTGAACACTAATTATGACTATGTTTTTTTTGATATTAATCCAACAACAACAATTATTACTACTAATGTTTTTTTATCTGTAGATGAAATTATAGTAACCGTATCACCCCATAAATTTAGTTTCAATGGTATAGAAAGATTTTTTAGTGATTATAACTGATATTTGGATAAATGGAAAAAATAGGTCTAACAATGAATAATAATATGAATGCAATTGTTTTAAATAATGTTCGTAAAAATAAAACACATGCTGTTCTGGTAGAAAAATTAGAAAATTCTAATTTAAGAAATATAATACTAAAAACTAAAATTCCCTCATCTATTACTTTAGAAAAACATACTATGCTTTCAAGTCCAACTATTGCCGATAAAAGTCCGTTTTGAATTCTTACAAAAGAATTAATACAAAAAAATATTAATTAATTTATGTTTACAAAAAGTAAACATAATATCAATAATGTTGTATATTTTGATAAATTATTAATAATTATGTATACTAAATGTATACATTTTAAAAAAGGAGGTTTATAGATGAAAAAAATTACTTTTGCAAATTCCAAGGGTGGAGTTGGAAAAACAACATTAACAGTTGGTGTAGCACGCACGTTAGCAGAATTGGGGAAAAGAGTATTATTATTAGATATTGACCCACAGGGTAATTTAAGTTCTGTGTTTCTTAACAAAGACTTTTTAACAAAAGACTTTTTATCTTATTGATTTAATTCAGAAATTACTGAAAATCAACTAAAAACTACAATAGAAAAATCAAATTATAAAAATATTGATATAGTACCTTGTTATACAAAATTAATGACACAAACTATTAAATCATTAACAAATGATGTTGCAAGTGATTTTGTGCTTAAAAACAATATTAAAAAAATCGAAAAACATTTGAACACTAATTATGACTATGTTTTTTTTGATATTAATCCAACAACAACAATTATTACTACTAATGTTTTTTTATCTGTAGATGAAATTATAGTAACCGTATCACCCCATAAATTTAGTTTCAATGGTATAGAAAGATTTTTTAGTGATTATAACTGATATTTGGATAAATGGAAAAAAATAGGTCTAACAATGAATAATAATATGAATGCAATTGTTTTAAATAATGTTCGTAAAAATAAAACACATGCTGTTCTGGTAGAAAAATTAGAAAATTCTAATTTAAGAAATATAATACTAAAAACTAAAATTCCCTCATCTATTACTTTAGAAAAACATACTATGCTTTCAAGTCCAACTATTACCGATAAAAGTCCGTTTTGACTTCTTACAAAAGAATTAATACAAAAAAATATTTTTTAATTTATGTTTACAAAAAGTAAATATAATATCAATAATGTTGTATATTTTGATAAATTTTTAATAATTATGTATACTAAATGTATACATTTTAAAAAGGGGGATACAATGGCTAAAAAAATAAATAATGATTTTTTAGACAATATTACTTTTGATGAAAATATCTCAAATTCATTAAAAATAAATAAAGAGAGCAAAGATGAAACAAAAATTTTTGAAAAATTTTTAAGTCAAAAACTTGTTAAAGAAAAAGAGAAAAGATTGACAATTCATTTATCTAGTTATCAGTCTATAGAAAATATGCTTGCTGAAATGCAAAAACAAGGATTAAAAGTAACAAGAAGTACTATCTACAGAAATGCTGTAATGGAAATTTATAAAAATTGAAATAAAGAAAAAAGAAGATAAAATTCAAAAACAAGCATATGAAGAACTTATTGCAGAAATATTATAAAACCATTGTTATATAACAATGGTTTTATAAGAGGCTTTTTAAAAATCTGTGTATCTTTTTACAAAGTTACTAGTTTAGATTAATTCTATCTTCAAATTTTATCATAAAATAAGCAATTGCTGTATTTCAATTTTGAAGAGGCATTGTTCATTTTTTTGTTATATTTTCAATTGCTAAGTAAAATATTTTAAAAACTGCCATATCATTGGGAAAAACTTTTTTATTTCTAATAACTTTTCGTAATTAACTATTAACAGATTCAATAGCATTTGTTGTATAAATCACTCTTTTGATTTCTGCAGGATAACTAATAAAAACCATTAAATTATCTCAATTTTTATATCATGATTTAGCAATTTGAGGATATTGTTTATTTCATTTACTTTCAAAAGATTCTAAAGCTTGCATTGCTTGTTCTTCACTACATGCACTATAAATTGGTTTTAAATCCGTAACTAGTGATTTTCTATGTTTGTATGAAACATATTTTAAACTATTTCTAATTTGATGAACTATGCATAATTGATGTTCGGTTTTAGGATAAACTGATTGTATTGCTTCTGACATTCCTGTTAAATTGTCACTACAAGCAATAAGAAAATCATTTAAGCCTCAATTTTTCATTTCTGTGAAATTAGATAATAAAAACTTAGAACCTTCATTTTCACTAATTCATAAACCTAAAACATCTTTTTTACCTTCTAAATCAAATCCTAGTGCTATATAAACTGATTTTTTAATAATGCGTTTATCTTGTCGTACTTTAACTACTATACAACCAAAATAAACAATCGTATAAACAATTTCTAATGGCCGATTTTGTCATGCTTTAACATCATCAATAACATCATCAGTAATTTGACCAATAACACTTTCACTAATATCAGTACCATGATATAACTATTGTAACTGCATTCTAATATCTGATAAAGTCATGCCTTTGGCATATAATGAAAGAACTTGTTGATCAAAACCATCAAATCTTCTTTGTCTTTTTGCAACTATTACTGGTCCAAAATTACTATTACGATCTCCTGGTACATTAATCTCAATTTTACCTTGTTGAGTTATTAATTTTTTTGAACTTATACCATTACGAGCATTATCACTATTATTATGTTTATTTTTTTCATATCCTAAATAATTTTGCATTTCAGAATTCAACATTTTTTCAACTAATCTTTTTGTTAATTCTTTATATAAATCTCCCTCTTTAAAAACTTTTGTTAAATCTTCAGTATTTTCTAGTAATAAATCTACTGCTTTTGATATTGGATCATTATTATTAATATTTTTTTAGACATACGTAACTCACTCTTTCTAGTTATTTAATTTTATTTACTAGAATTAATTAAACATAGTTATTTTTGTAAGTTACACAGATTACTAAACATTACCAAAAAAGCTACTAATTTAGTAGCTTTTTTTATCTATAATTTTAATTTTATTATAAACTTGTTATATTACTTTTAACAAAATTTGTATTATTAATTATTGGTAAATTTTGTTCATTATTTATTAATTTTGAGAAATCATCATTTCATTCATTTATATCTTTTATTTCTCTTTTTGTTCTTGCGTTGTTATCGTCATTATATAATCTAATACCTTTGCCAACCCCCATTCACATACCCCCATCATTAACAAAAAGTCATGCATTATTCTTTGCAAATTTTGTTTTGTGAATTTGTAGTTTTCGATCATTAATATTTTTATAAAATTTAAACTTAAAATTTTGCCAACTATAAAAATTTCTTTCTGTAATATCCATAATTTTACAATGAAATTAACTCTTAATATTACCTTTAATACAATTTGTTATTTTTTCAGAATAAAATTTTTCATCGCCTCTACTTGCTTTTGTATAAATATTATCAAAATTTTAATATAAAATTTCTATTTTTTTATAATCAAAAGGATTAACTTCTTTTAAGTTAATATAAAAATCTTTTGATTCTTGATTTTTGTTATTAATATAGTCTCCAAATGTTAATCATGATGTTGCAGTTCCAATAGTTGCTCCTATTACGCCGGATCCTGCTGCTCCTATTACTGTCCCAGCTCCTGGTACGGCTGAACCAACTATTGCTCCAGCCACAACTCCAACTCCACTACCCATTCCTGCGGCTTCTATTATTCTAACTATAGGAATTGATATTTTCCCATCACCAGTATATGTTTTTGAAAACTCTCTATCATTTTTACTATTATCATAATATATTTTTAATTCTTTATTTAAATCATAACTTTCCATATTTTCCAATTTTTCAGAACCTCAACCTACCAGATTTAAGTGATAAATTTCACAATTATCATTGGTTAAATAAGCACTACCATTTCCATCTAAAATAATATCTTTTATTGAAAAATCTAAATTATCAAATCTATGAACTTGTCCGTCTGGATAAATTATATAAAAACCATTTTCAGTTCCAACATAAATAGTTCCTTCTTTTAAATTTCCTCCTTTTGTATTTTCATCTAAAATCTTTATTGCAGTTATTTTTCCTTAAATTTCCTCCTTTTGTATTTTCATCTAAAATCTTTATTGCAGTTATTTTTCCTTGAATTTTATCAATTTGTGGTTTTAAATCACAAAATTTTTCATGTCAAAATTTATTTGTTATATCTCTTTTTCTTCTACGACAATTTGGGTTTCTTTCATTAGACATATTCCGTAAATAAATTTAATCAATTGTCAATAATAATATTTATAAATTTTTTAGTGTTAATAATTATAGAAGCTAATATTTTTAAAAAAATACTTTAAAAATAAATTTATATTTCAAACACAAAAATTGTTAATATTATTTTTATATTAACTTGATAAAAATTTAAATTTTTAAAAAAATATTTTTAATATTTTTTTATTTTAATGGTTTTGTTTTATTAAAAATTTCACAAAGTAAGTTAAATCTTAAGTACATAAGTCTAAATATACTTTTTCTACATTTATTTATTAAAATTTTGAATCTTTTTAATCAAGCAAAAACATGTTCAACTTTAATTCTAATTTTTGAAATAATTTTATTGTAGATTTTTTATTGTTTAGTTAATTTTTTATTTTTAGTTTTTTTAATTGGTAATATAGTATTTTTATAAATATTTTGTATTCCTTGATATCCCAAATCACCAATAATTATTGTTTTTTCTGAAAATTCAAGATTTGAATTTTTTAATATTTGAAAATCATGTACTTTTCCATTATCAGCAAAAATATCAACATTTTTTTATTAAAAAGTCATATATAATTTGAAATTTTATAGAAAACATTCAACTTTTACCAGAAAAATATTCTAACTGTAGTTTTTTTAGTTGGTCTTTCAATTTCAATTTCAGTTGAATCAATTAAATAAAATTGAAATTCATTTAAATCTTCTTGTTTTTTCTCAATTTTTGATTTATATTTTGTTTTTAAAAACTGATAATCTTTGTCATCACTAAGTTTATTTTCTACTCAAGTAATATTTTGAAAACAACTTGATGCACTCATTTTATATTTAATACTCATTTGGAAAAAAGTATAATATTCTTTTCAGTATACTAAAGTCATCATCAACCTTTCTTCAACTGAAAGTTTATATTTTCTACCTTTAGTTTTTTTTAAATTTTCTATTTCAATTAATTTTGTTAACATTTCATCAAAACGAAAACGTTTTATACCAAAATATCTATAAAATTGTTCATTTTTTAATTTTTTTAAATTTTCAAAATTCATTTTTATCAACACCTTATTAATTTATTAATAAAGAAATTATAAAATAAATTTTAAATTATTAATTGACTTTTAAAAAATTTATTTACGGAATATGTCTATGATTTATTAATCGAAAATTAATATAGCCAAGTAAAATTTGAATTGTTGGGGAATTTAATTCTCTTGTAAGATCTGCCATTGAAAAACCATTTCAATTTGGATTATTAACAGCTTGTATTAGTGATTCTTGAAGTACTTCATTTCTTGATCTTTCCCTTCAACTAACTAAAATTCTATAAATTTCATTTTCTTGATTACGTTCTAAATTAATATTTTCATTTCTTCTAATTAAATGTGTTACAATACGAGCATAAATATCTGGAAATCTCATTGCTTCTTCAGTTATAAAAATAACTTGCCCTAAAGATCTAGCTAAATTTCCTAAAGGTAATTCTGTTTGAACATCAATATCGTTAGTTAATCTGAAAAAATAATCAAAAATACTTTCTCAATTAATATTGTTATTTTGTTTTGGAATCATATCTCTATAATCTGGACTAATTCCAGTTAACTGTCTAGTTTGCATTACTTGAATTTGTGTTAAAAGAGGAACTGTATTATCTCTAACAGTAGCAGGTTGTCTATCCATATTGATAACTCTGTCCGTCTTGTTCTCATCTAATTTCAACTGGAATTTGAAAATAACCATAATTTCTAGTATTTAAAGTAAAAATTCGACTATTTTCTCCTCAATTCCTGTTTTCACTATCATCATAAACTATTCTTATTATATCAACATTTCTATTAGTTAATGATTTAAGAATTGATTGAATACTATTTCTATATTGTTGTGTATCATTTTTACTAATAATTAATTTTTCAGTTAATTGAAAAATTTGTTTGCTTGGTATTGGATGTGGCATAACTTGTTTTTTAATTCTACTGCTTTTTTTATGACGATGTTTATGTGTGCTTGTTTCTAATTCTGTTTGATAAATTGGTTTAATATTTTGATTTGTTTCATTTAAACTATATGGTTGATAATTATTACTTGATTTTGTAAAATTAATTTCTTTATTTATTGATTCTAAACTGGTATTGTTACTAACTCAATCTTTAATCTTTTTATTATCAATTGACTTAGCATTAATACCTTGAGTTTTATCATTAAATAATGGCGCAGATAATAGTCATAATTTTATTCTTTCTTTCTTTAAAAAACATAAAAAATCATTTACTTTAAAAATAAAGCAATGAGTTAAAAACTTATATTAAGTTTATTATTTTATTTTACACCATTATTTTTTTTATACTTGTTTAAACTTTTTTATAATATTATTTAATTTCTTTTATTTTATTTTTAAATTGTTTTTTATGAAAATAACACATATTAAAAAATTGTTCTGTACTACTTTCTATATCTAAATTTTTTAAAGTAACTAATACTTGGAATGGCAACCTTTTTTTAGGACTGTTTTTTGGTAGACATTTGTGCTTGGTGTTTTATGGGGGTTAAGTAGTTTAGAGTGCTGTGGATTCTTATGTTGTTGTATCAATTGATATAATCAAATAATTATAATTTTAATTGGATTAATGATGTAAAATTTTTATCATTAATAAATTCTGTTTTGAAAGTTTTGAAAGTTGCTTCAGCAACAGCGTTATCATAAGGACAACCTTTTTTTTGCTTAAAGAGCGGGTAATATTGAAGGCTAATAAAAGTTTATCAATAGTTTTATTATTAAATTCATTACCGCGCTCGCTATGAAATATTTGAATATTTTTTAAACAACGATTTGAGCACATAAATGTTTGATATACTAATGATGCATCTTTTTTAGTACCTACACTATGTCCAATAATTTCGCGATTGTACAGGTCGATTAATAAGCAAATATAGTTTCGTTTATCATTAACTTGAACATAAGTTAAATCACTAACAATAACTTCGTTTTTAAGCCTATTATTAAAGTCTCTATTAACAAGATTAGTAATTTGACTATCATTGACTTTATTATGATAATTTTTGTATGATAATTTAGTGTATTTTGATATTAAATTATGTTTATTCATAATTTTTTTAATTTTTCGTCTTGATAAATTAATTTTCTTTTCTTTTAGAACAACTTTTAATCTTCTTGTTCCATAAGTTTCTTTATTTTCTTTAAAAGCACTAATAACAGCTTCATCATACATATTATTTTGAATTTTATCTTCTTTTTTCTTGAAATTAAAATAATATGTTGATTTAGAGATTTTTAAAAAACGACACATTGTACGAATTTTATATTTAACTTTATTTTTAGTAATAATTTCTATTTTCTGCCTATTATTAGTGCCGCTTGCTTTAAAATATCATTTTCCATTCGCAACTGTTTTAATTATTTTCTTAATTTAATTAATTCATTTTCTTCGATAGAAAGGTTATCTTTGGTTTTAAAACTGCCTGAATTAGTAAATTGCTTAATTCAATTATAAGTAGCTGCTCTTGTAACATTGTACTCTTTAGCAAGACAAGACACTGACTTACCACTTTGATATAAAGTTACTATTTGTTTTTTAAATTCATCTGAATATGAGTTAATATTGGCCATAATTATAATTCCTTTCTTTCAACTAATTTGTTCACTTGTCTACGTAATTAGTGTCCAATAAAGTGTAACCCATCCAATTTGAAGAAGATGTCTGAAATTATATTCAAACTAAAACAAAAGAAACTGGAATGAGTAACTCAGAAATTATAAATAAGATGATATTATTTATTAAAAATAAAGATAAATAAAAATAATATTTATTAATAAATTAATAGCAATTTACTAGCATTTTTATTATTAATTTTATTATTATAAATGATGATAAAATATTAACAATTTTAATTTTTTATGATATTAGTCACAATCAATATTATCTAAAATTTTTTGTACTTCTTTATCACTTAAAAGTGATTGTTTAATAATTTTAGTTTTTTGTTTTTCAAGATTATTTTCTGTTAACTTTGATTTATTAACATACTTTTTACATATTTCGTATTCTTTTTTAGTTGCTACTTTTTCAAGTTCTGGATTTTGAGCATTAAATTTTTCTAAATCCAAATGCGTATTTAAAATTATTTGATTATATTTTCTACCATTTTTAATCAATTCATAAGTAAAAATAATATCAGTTTTTAACAAATCTCTTTTAACTGGTTCTAAAATTTGTTTTTTTAAAATACTAATATTTTTAAAATAACAACTATTTAAACTTAAATTTAAAATTTTAGAAAGTTGCTCAAAATTTCATTCATGTGCATAAGTTGGTGTACCTTTAGTTTTAGCATTCATATACAAATAACTTCGCAAATACTCATATAAACGCATTGAATATTTGCTCGTAACTTCTTTTGTATAAGGTAAATAAATATTTGTATAATCTTTTTTTAAATCAATATAATGTTTTTTAATTAAATCTTGAACAACTTTAAATTCAAGTATTCCCTGATTTTTAAATCAAGTACCTCTTTCAAAAAGATTTATAAAACTATATTCTTCTTTATTTTCATCTTGTAATCAAAATTTTAAACTAGTAATATTATCAATTTCTTTTTCTATAATTGTCATTTCTTTTTTCTTATGAACAACTTTTTCATATAAATTTGTATTATTAATATCATGAAAAATACAAAAATCATTTAAATTTACCCTAACAACACCATTAAAATTAGTATTGAATTTAATTGAAGAAATAGCAAAATTAAATAACCTTTGAGTTAATAAACCTGATGTATCATTTGTAATTGTTCTTACAATTACATTTGATTTTTTAATAAATTTGTTTTCTTTTTTATCAACTAAACTATTTGACATAAATTTACCCCTTAAATATAATTTATAATTTAAATTATAACATAATTCATATAGGTATATACTAGAATTAATATAGGTATATACTATAATTAATATAGGTATATACTAGAATTAATATAGGTATATACTAGAATTAATATAGGTATATACTAGAATTATATCTATATTATATATATCTAATATAGATATTTTAATGTCATATAATATATAATAAATATAAATAAATATAATAAATTTATCAAAAAAAATTAAAAATTTAATTCATTTTCTATTATTAACACGAAAAATAGTTAAAATTAAACATAATATGCATTCTTAATTCTAGTATATACCTATATTAATTTTAGGAAATTTAATAAAAATATTATTTATAGTTCACTAACTAGTATATTTATTGTACAATTATCTAGTTACTGGTGTGGTCTTTACAGGTGCCCCGGTAACGATTTATATTTAATTGAATATTATATTTGTAATGAAAAATTAAATATGATAAAGTTAAATTATAAAAATTGAATATTTAGTAATTAGGTATACCGGCAAAATATAGAGCTATCTATTATGAAAAAATATTTGATATCCTAATTTATTTTAAAATGTGTTATAATAAAATTGTATTAAATTAAATTTAAATTAGAAAGGTGATTAAAATATGACTTGATGAATATGAATTATTATTCTTGCAATTTCTATAGTTATTTCTGCAAGTGTTGCTTTTTTTATTGGGAGAAAGACTAAATAAAAATTTTTAATAGAAGTCAAGTAATAGTGAGTTTGCTCTTGTTATTTCGTAACTCACTGCAACGAGATAAACTCGGTGGCTAACCTAACAAAAATTTTTTTGTTAGGTTAGCTATTTTTAAATTTTATTTCGCTTTTTTTAAAAATATTATTTAACGGTTTTCTACTCACATGTACGTGCAGATGAAAAAATGAAAATAGAATGTCAACTTTTTGGATGGGTTACACTTTATTGGACACTAATGGAATGGCAACCTTTTTTAGTACCTACACTATGTCCAATAATTTCGCTATTGTACAGGTCGATTAATAAGCAAATATAGTTTCATTTACCATTAACTTGAACATAAGTTAAATCACTAACAATAACTTCATTTTTAAGTCTATTATTAAAGTCTCTATTAACAAGATTAGTAATTTGACTATCATTGACTTTATTATGATAATTTTTGTATGATAATTTAGTGTATTTTGATATTAAATTATGTTTATTCATAATTTTTTTAATTTTTCGTCTTGATAAATTAATTTTCTTTTCTTTTAGAACAACTTTTAATCTTCTTGTTCCATAAGTTTCTTTATTTTCTTTAAAAGCGCTAATAACAGCTTCATCATACATATTATTTTGAATTTTATCTTCTTTTTTCTTGAAATTAAAATAATATGTTGATTTAGAGATTTTTAAAAAACGACACATTGTACGAATTTTATATTTAACTTTATTTTTAGTAATAATTTCTATTTTCTGCCTATTATTAGTGCTGCTTGCTTTAAAATATCATTTTCCATTCGTAACTGTTTTAATTATTTTCTTAATTTAATTAATTCATTTTCTTCGATAGAACGGTTATCTTTGGTTTTAAAACTGCCTGAATTAGTAAATTGCTTAATTCAATTATAAGTAGCTGCTCTTGTAACATTGTACTCTTCAGCAAGACAAAACACTGACTTACCACTTTGATATAAAGCTACTATTTGTTTTTTTAATTCATCTGAACATGAGTTAATATTGGCCGTAATTATAATTCCTTTCTTTTAACTAATTTGTTCAATTGTCTACGTAATTAGTGTCCAATAAATTGTAACCCATCCAGTTTATTCCATCAGTGCTTTTTCATAAACCAGTATTTTTAAATGATAAAGAACTACCAAAAAAAATATCTCCATTTTTATCAATATTAATAGAATAAATTATTGAAGAAGATACACTTGTTATTTTTTTAAAATCAGTCTCTCCTTTAGTTAATTTTCATAAGCCATTACCATAAACAGCTACATAAACTTTTCCATTTGGAGCAATTGGAATAGAAGTTATATTATTGATTTTATTATTTGTTGCTGAATTAAAATTAATTCCATTGTCATTTGAAAAATATAATTATTTTTGAGTTCCAACTCATATTTCTCCACTTAAAGCAATATCTATACTTTGAATAGCATAACTATTAGTGATACATTTACTTGTTTGAAATTAACGCCATCAGCACTTTTTCATAAACCAGTTGTGCTACCTCCTGCATATATTAGACATATTCCGTAAATAAATTTTTTAAAAGTCAATTAATAATTTAAAATTTATTTTATATTTTCTTTATTAATAAATTAATAAGGTGTTGATAAAAATGAATTTTGAAAATTTAAAAAAATTAAAAAATGAACAATTTTATAGATATTTTGGTATAAAACGTTTTCATTTTGATGAAATGTTAACAAAATTAATTGAAATAGAAAATTTAAAAAAAAACTAAAGGTAGAAAATATAAACTTTCAGTTGAAGAAAGATTGATGATGACTTTAGTATACTGAAAAGAATATTATACTTTTTTCCAAATGAGTATTAAATATAAAATTAGTGCATCAAGTTGTTTTCAAAATATTACTTGAGTAGAAAATAAACTTAGTGATGACAAAGATTATCAGTTTTTAAAAACAAAATATAAATCAAAAATTGAGAAAAAACAAGAAGATTTAAATGAATTTCAATTTTATTTAATTGATTAAACTGAAATTGAAATTGAAAGACCAACTAAAAAAAACTACAGTTAGAATATTTTTCTGGTAAAAGTTGAATGTTTTCTATAAAATTTCAAATTATATATGACTTTTTTAATAAAAAAATTGTTGATATTTTTGCTGATAATGGAAAAGTACATGATTTTCAAATATTAAAAAATTCAAATCTTGAATTTTCAGAAAAAACAATAATTATTGGTGATTTGGGATATCAAGGAATACAAAATATTTATAAAAATAATATATTACCAATTAAAAAAACTAAAAATAAAAAATTAACTAAACAAGAAAAAATCTACAATAAAATTATTTCAAAAATTAGAATTAAAGTTGAACATGTTTTTGCTTGATTAAAAAGATTCAAAATTTTAATAAATAAATGTAGAAAAAGTATATTTAGACTTATGTACTTAAGATTTAACTTACTTTGTGAAATTTTTAATAAAACAAAACCATTAAAATAAAAAAATATTAAAAATATTTTTTTAAAAATTTAAATTTTTATCAAGTTAATATAAAAATAATATTAACAATTTTTGTGTTTGAAATATAAATTTATTTTTAAAGTATTTTTTTAAAAATATTAACTTCTATAATTATTAACACTAAAAAATTTATAAATATTATTATTGACAATTGATTAAATTTATTTACGGAATATGTCTATTGTTCCAATTGGAGCAATTATAACTTTTTGAATTTTCTTGTTTTTTAAGTCTTGAAAATCATTAATAAATGGACTATTAATCATAGTTAAATTTTTATTTAATTGATTTGATTTAAAACCATGATTTACAACATTATTCATAAATACTGGTTTTAAATTACTTGCACTTGTTCCAACTAATGCACTAAGAGTGATTGTAGTTAGTAATTTTTTCATTTTATTGGTTCTCCTCTTGTTGTAATGATACTTCTGATTTAGAATAAATGTTAATATTTTTTGATTCAGAAATTTCATTTTTAATATTTTGTTTTTTTACTATTGCATTTTTTTGTTTATTAATTTTAAATAGCATTTTATTGGTTTGTAATATTTTTTCTTTAATTTCTTCTATTGTTAATTTATTATGTTTGATTTCGTTTTCAATTTTCCAATTTAAATCATAAAATCCAAAACTTATTATTTTTAAAAAAATATTTTTAAATTTTCCATTTTTTTGTTTTTTTAAATTTAATATATCTTGATTACATTTTTCTATAACTTCATTAAATTCTTTTATATTTTTCTGAAGTTGCTTTTCTTTTTTAGTCATTATTTTTATTCTCCTTATTTTTTGCAATTATATTGAAATTTTTAGTACTTAACGAAAGTTTTTTATTATCATTATCAATACTAATAATTTCAACTTTTATTGTTTCACCATTTGAAAAATAATCTTCTACATTATTTACAAAACTGTTACTTATATTAGAAATATGTATTAATCCTGTGTAATTATTAGGACATTTACAAAAAACACCAAAACTTACAACATTATTAATTGTTACTTCAATAATCTCTCCAATTTTAAACATTTCCATTATTATTCCTCCATATTACTTGGAATTTCAACTCTTGTCAGTTGTTCTTTAATTTCTTCTAATGAAACTTCACTACGTTTATATCAAAATTTATCATTTTTTAAGAAAAAATTAGCATTTAAAATCATTCCAGTATAAAGTTCCCCGGCGAATTTTTCTTCATTTTCTTTAGAAATATTACATTGTTTCTTAATATGTGTTCATATTTCATTAAAACTACTTTTCTCTTTTTTACATAAAAAACTATATGCTATTTCTACTAATGTTTGATTTTGCATTATTAACACCTTCTTTTATATTGTTTTTAATCTCATTTTTTCTAATTTTTTAATAAAAAATACTAAATATTTATATGTTAATTATACAATTTTTTCTATATTTAATATAGAAAAAAATGTATATATTAAGTGTTTTTTGACTATTATTTTTAATTGACATTTCAAGTTTTATTATACTTTTTTTCTATCATTTCTAAATGTTTATCACACATTTTAAAATTACCAGCAATGGTTTCTTTAACATCTTTAATTTTCAAAGTTTTAGAACACTCTTTACAACGTAATAATCACGCTATATCTTTTCCATCAACTTTTTGCATAAAAAACCACCACCTAAATAAAATGTCTTTAAAACGAGCATATTTGCTATTCTTAAACCCAACGCTTTTTAATTATTCAAACACCATATTATTATACATTGTTACAAATTGTTTACAAATTTGCTTTTTCTTTAAAAGTTTTTAAAACAAAATCTTTTTCAATTTCTAAAATTTCATTTAGTGAAAAATATTTATTAAATTTGGAATGGCAACCTTTTTTAGGACTGTTTTTTGGTAGACATTTGTGCTTGGTGTTTTATGGGGGTTAAGTAGTTTAGAGTGCTGTGGATTCTTATGTTGTTGTATCAATTGATATAATCAAATAATTCTAATTTTAATTGGATTAATGATGTAAAATTTTTATCATTAATAAACTCTGTTTTGAAAGTTTTGAAAGCTGCTTCAGCAACAGCGTTATCATAAGGACAACCTTTTTTTGCTTAAAGAGCGGGTAATATTGAAGGCTAATAAAAGTTTATCAATAGTTTTATTATTAAATTCATTACCGCGATCGCTATGAAATATTTGAATATTTTTTAAACAACGATTTGAGCACATAAATGTTTGATATACTAATGATGCATCTTTTTTAGTACCTACACTATGTCCAATAATTTCGCGATTGTACAGGTCGATTAATAAGCAAATATAGTTTCATTTATCATTAACTTGAACATAAGTTAAATCACTAACAATAACTTCGTTTTTAAGCCTATTATTAAATTGGGTTACACTTTATTGGACACTAATTACGTAGACAAGTGAACAAATTAGTTGAAAGAAAGGAATTATAATTATGGCCAATATTAACTCATATTCAGATGAATTTAAAAAACAAATAGTAACTTTATATCAAAGTGGTAAGTCAGTGTCTTGTCTTGCTAAAGAGTACAATGTTACAAGAGCAGCTACTTATAATTGAATTAAGCAATTTACTAATTCAGGCAGTTTTAAAACCAAAGATAACCGTTCTGTTGAAGAAAACGTATTAATTGGATAAATTAAGAAAAGAATTAAAACAGTTACGAATGGAAAATGATATTTTAAAGCAAGCAGCACTAATAATAGGCAGAAAATAGAAATTATTACTAAAAATAAAGTTAAATATAAAATTCGTACAATGTGTCGTTTTTAAAAATCTCTAAATCAACATATTATTTTAATTTCAAGAAAAAGAAGATAAAATTCAAAATAATATGTATGATGAAGCTGTTATTAGCGCTTTTAAAGAAAATAAAGAAACTTATGGAACAAGAAGATTAAAAGTTGTTCTAAAAGAAAAGAAAATTAATTTATCAAGACGAAAAATTAAAAAAATTATGAATAAACATAATTTAATATCAAAATACACTAAATTATCATACAAAAATTATCATAATAAAGTCAATGATAGTCAAATTACTAATCTTGTTAATAGAGACTTTAATAATAGACTTAAAAATGAAGTTATTGTTAGTGATTTAACTTATGTTCAAGTTAATGGTAAATGAAACTATATTTGCTTATTAATCGACCTGTACAATCGCGAAATTATTGGACATAGTGTAGGCGCTAAAAAAGATGCATCATTAGTATATCAAGCATTTATGTGCTCAAATCGTTGTTTAAAAAATATTCAAATATTTCATAGCGATCGCGGTAATGAATTTAATAATAAAACTATTGATAAACTTTTATTAGCCTTCAATATTACCCGCTCTTTAAGCAAAAAAAGGTTGTCCTTATGATAAAGCTGTTGCTGAAGCAGCTTTCAAAACTTTCAAAACAGAGTTTATTAATGATAAAAATTTTACATCATTAATCCAATTAAAATTAGAATTATTTGATTATATCAATTGATACAACAACATAAGAATCCACAGCCCTCTAAACTACTTAACCCCCATAAAACACCAAGCACAAATGTCTACCAAAAAACAGTCCTAAAAAAGGTTGCCATCCCAACTTAACTAATTGTAAAATACACAAAATTTGATAACATATAGTTGTTATAAAATATATAAGTTTTAACCCATTACTTTATTTTAAAAGTAAATGGGTTTTAATGTTTAAAAGGAGATATTAACATGACTGACAAAACTAAATCACAAACATTTCAACAAATAACAGAACAACAAGATATTAAAAATATTTTTGAACAACCAAATATCACATTAAAAAATAATAAAGGAATTTTTAAAGAAAGACACAACGGATTAACAGTAAAATTTTCTACTTATAGTAACGAAGAAGAGCCTCCAAAAGTAGTAATAAATAATAAATTAAACCATTCTGATACAAATGAAATTTTTATTGACTCCAAATCAACTACTAAAGAAATAGCAACACAAACTGATGTGATTGAAGAAAAAAATTTTAATAATTTCACTAAATCATATAACGCTTTAACAATTTTAGAAGATATAAAAATATTAAACACAAGAAAAGAAATTTTTAATTTAGAAACACAATTAAAAATTCAAAAAGAAGAATATGATAATTTAAAGTCAAATTCAATACAAATCGCTAATAATCTTTTAGAAAATGAATATTATGACCTTAACTTTTTAAGTAATAAGTTAAAAATAATGATAAGCAATAAAACAAACAAATGAAGAAGTGATGTCGAATTAAGAGAATTATATTCTCTTAAAGCAGATATTAAAAAAATTAAAACAAGGATAAATCAACAAGAAAAAATTGAAAAATCAAAGCAAGTTATTAATTTTAATATTAAACATACAGAAACAAAGATATCTCAACTTAAAGAAAAACAAGAAGAATATATTAATAAGTTAAATATACCGTCATTATCTTTAAAAGATAAAATTAATAAAAGATTAGACTTACAACAAAAGTTTGAAGAAAAAAACTTAAATTTAAAAACTAAAGAAAAAATATTAGAAAATATTAATTTTTTAAATAATGAAATTGAAAACCAATGAACAGTAGAAAGTAAAAAGGTTACAAAGATTTACGAAGAAATTTTATCAATAAATAATGATTATTGTTATATAATGACTTTTGTACATGCTAATCAATCAATTTCTGAAAAAATAATATATTTTAACAATGATGAAAATAATGAAATTACAATTTGACAACATATCAAACAATACGAAAATATTAATAAATATAAAAATGATTTTTCTTTAATTGAGAAAATTTCAAGTAATAAAAAAAATATATCTTTTTCTGAAATATCTACTAAAGACTTTATAAAACAACAAAATGATTTCAAATTAAAACCAAATAAAAGTGAAAAGAAAATATGATGAACTATTACGATAATTTCTTTATCTCTTATTATTTTAACTCCTATTCTTAGTTTTGCTGTACCTGCGATTTTACCTGCCGCAGCGGGATTACTATTAGTTGAAAAAATTGCAATTGCTGCCTCTGCTACTGCACTTTGTACAATATTTAAAGGATTTACATCAATATTTTCGCCTGCAACAAAAAAAGTAGAATCTTGATGATATAATAAATTATGCAAAAATGAAGACAAAAAAGATAAAGAAAAAAAAGAGCATCAATCAATAATTAAAAATTTAACTAGTGATAAAATAGAAACTAGATTACAAACACAATATGATATTTTAAAACAAGAACTTGACAATAGAAAAAATAAAAATCTCGAAGAACTAATAAATAACAATGCAATAAATCATAATTCAAACAGTCTTCTAGAAAATTTAAGTATTCAATTAGAAAATAATCAAGATTTTGATTCATCTATACGAAATACAGTAAACCAACAAGAATTACAATCTTCAACAAATACAATATATCATTCAAATTCCATGTTATAATTTATTTTATTTCAAATCACTATTTTTAAAAATAGTGATTTTTTACACATTTTTCGTTTTAAAAATATATAATTTTTCTTGGGTATTTTAACAGTAGAAAAAATATTCAAAAGTAATAAAGAGAGGAGATGTAAATTATGCCATGAACACCATCTGAAAAATGAAGTCAAGAAAAAAAAGACGCACATGATAAAAATGCTGATAGAATGAATAAAGCTTGAGGAGAAAGCAAAGAGAAAGAAAGACGAGAAAGAGTTGCCAATGCTCTTGGATTTGAAAAAGATAAATCAAAAGTAAATAGCGAAGATTCAACAAGTAAAAATCAAAGTTCTAATAGAAAATCACAAAAAATGTAAATATTAATATTTTTAAAACTGCACAATTGTGCAGTTTATTTAACAATTTTATTTGTATAATTTTAATTAAAATATTTAACATAAATAAGTTTTAAAAAATAAAATAAAAGGGTTATAATTAAACTGTTCTTTGTTTATAGAACAAATAATTTTAAAAAAAATGAATATAAAATTTAAATATAAATACGAATTTCAAATAACCTTTAAAACTTTTAATTCCTTATTTTATACAGGAAATTTTTTTGTATAATTTATTTATATAAAATTAATACATTTTTTTAACTCACTACTTTAATTTTAAAGTAATTGAGTTTTTATTTTGAAAGGAAAGTTTAGATGAGAGATAAAAAGAAAGAATTAGAAAAAGAAATTATAAAATTAGATGAAAAAATAAAAAACATAGTTTTAGAAATAGAACCACTAAATAAAGAATTATAATTAAATTTAAATAAAAAATCAGCTATCAAAAAATACACTTTTTTAATTGTAATTAGTTTTGGATTATTTAATTTTTTAAAAAAGAAAAAATTAAATCACAAAATTAAAGAAAATAATACAAAAATTAAATATTTGATGCGCGAAATTAGTAATTTTGATGACAAAAAATCACAAATAAAAACTAAAATAATCGAAAAATATAAAAAAATAGCAAACATAATTTTTGATAAGAATATGAAAGAGAATCCTATTAAAAATGATAATAATAACCAAAAACAAAGAAGTAATTCGATTTAAAAATAATTGGTAATATTACTAAACATTACCACTGCTTCCATTTGAACAGTTTATTTTTCTTCTTCAAATTTAACTGTCATATTTTTATCATCAAAAATTGGTTCAATTTTTTTATTCGAATTATCTGATACATCATGATTATCTATTTTTTTAGTATCAACATTTAAATTTTGTGGTTTCTTATTTAATTCTTTTTCATTTTTTAAATAATATTTTTTTGGAATAGCAACCTTTTTTAGGACTGTTTTTTGGTAGACATTTGTGCTTGGTGTTTTATGGGGGTTAAGTAGTTTAGAGTGCTGTGGATTTGGATGGGTTACACTTTATTGGACACTAATTACGTAGACAAGTAAACAAATTAGTTAAAAGAAAGGAATTATAATTACGGCCAATATTAACTCATGTTCAGATGAATTAAAAAAACAAATAGTAGCTTTATATCAAAGTGGTAAGTCAGTGTTTTGTCTTGCTAAAGAGTACAATGTTACAAGAGCAGCTACTTATAATTGAATTAAGCAATTTACTAATTCAGGCAGTTTTAAAACTAAAGATAACCGTTCTGTTGAAGAAAACGTATTAATTGGATAAATTAAGAAAAGAATTAAAACAGTTACGAATGGAAAATGATATTTTAAAGCAAGCAGCACTAATAATAGGCAGAAAATAGAAATTATTACTAAAAATAAAGTTAAATATAAAATTCGTACAATGTGTCTTTTTTTAAAAATCTCTAAATCAACATATTATTTTAATTTCAAGAAAAAAGAAGATAAAATTCAAAATAATATGTATGATGAAGCTGTTATTAGCGCTTTTAAAGAAAATAAAGAAACTTATGGAACAAGAAGATTAAAAGTTGTTCTAAAAGAAAAGAAAATTAATTTATCAAGACGAAAAATTAAAAAAATTATGAATAAACATAATTTAATATCAAAATACACTAAATTATCATAATAAAGTCAATCATAGTCAAATTACTAATCTTGTTAATAGAGACTTTAATAATAGGCTTAAAAATGAAGTTATTGTTAGTGATTTAACTTATGTTCAAGTTAATGGTAAATGAAACTATATTTGCTTATTAATCGACCTGTACAATCGCGAAATTATTTGACATAGTGTAGGTACTAAAAAAGATGCATCATTAGTATATCAAGCATTTATGTGCTCAAATCGTTGTTTAAAAAATATTCAAATATTTCATAGCGATCGCGGTAATGAATTTAATAATAAAACTATTGATAAACTTTTATTAGCCTTCGATATTACCCGCTCTTTAAGCAAAAAAGGTTGTCCTTATGATAACGCTGTTGCTGAAGCAACTTTCAAAACTTTCAAAACAGAGTTTATTAATGATAAAAATTTTACATCATTAATCCAATTAAAATTAGAATTATTTGATGATATCAATTGATACAACAACATAAGAATCCACAGCACTCTAAACTACTTAACCCCCATAAAACACCAAGCACAAATGTCTACCAAAAAACAGTCCTAAAAAAGGTTGCCATTCCACATATTAAGAACTTATTGCAGAAATAATGTAAAATAATAGTATATTTAAATTTAAGGAGGTAAAAATATATGAAGAAATTACTAAGTATACTAGGAGCAATGACTTTAATTTGAACAGCAAGTACAAGTGTTATTGCTTGTGGCGAAGAAAAACCAACTCCGCCTTCTCCAGATACAAGAACTGATATTGAAAATAAAATCACCAGTCCAATTGCTTTAGGACAATTATCTGAAAATACAAAAACAGAGTTCTTAGCAAAATTACAAACAGCATTAACACAAATTCCAAACTTAAATACTATAACACCTAGTGATTATGATGTTTATAAAGCACGAACTACAATTGAAATACAAGACTCTGATATTACTGTAGGTAATTTTTTAAATATTAAAATTGTTGCTAAAGGAAGTAAATTTCAAGGTAATAAAGACAACATTACCGCTAACTATACTCGAAAAGATACAAGAACTGATATTGAAAATAAAATCACCAGTCCAATTGCTTTAGGACAATTATCTGAAAATACAAAAACAGAGTTCTTAGCAAAATTACAAACAGCATTAACACAAATTCCAAACTTAAATACTATAACACCTAGTGATTATGATGTTTATAAAGCACGAACTACAATTGAAATACAAGACTCTGATATTACTGTAGGTAATTTTTTAAATATTAAAATTGTTGCTAAAGGAAGTAAATTTCAAGGTAATAAAGACAACATTACCACTAACTATACTGAAAAGATACAAGAACTGATATTGAAAATAAAATCACCAGTCCAATTGCTTTAGGACAATTATCTGAAAATACAAAAACAGAGTTCTTAGCAAAATTACAAACAGCATTAACACAAATTCCAAACTTAAATACTATAACACCTAGTGATTATGATGTTTATAAAGCACGAACTACAATTGAAATACAAGACTCTGATATTACTGTAGGTAATTTTTTAAATATTAAAATTGTTGCTAAAGGAAGTAAATTTCAAGGTAATAAAGACAACATTACCACTAACTATACTCTAAAAGATACAAGAACTGATATTGAAAATAAAATCACCAGTCCAATTGCTTTAGGACAATTATCTGAAAATACAAAAACAGAGTTCTTAGCAAAATTACAAACAGCATTAACACAAATTCCAAACTTAAATACTATAACACCTAGTGATTATGATGTTTATAAAGCACGAACTACAATTGAAATACAAGACTCTGATATTACTGTAGGTAATTTTAAATATTAAAATTGTTGCTAAAGGAAGTAAATTTCAAGGTAATAAAGACAACATTACCACTAACTATACTGAAAAGATACAAGAACTGATATTGAAAATAAAATCACCAGTCCAATTGCTTTAGGACAATTATCTGAAAATACAAAAACAGAGTTCTTAGCAAAATTACAAACAGCATTAACACAAATTCCAAACTTAAATACTATAACACCTAGTGATTATGATGTTTATAAAGCACGAACTACAATTGAAATACAAGACTCTGATATTACTGTAGGTAATTTTTTAAATATTAAAATTGTTGCTAAAGGAAGTAAATTTCAAGGTAATAAAGACAACATTACCACTAACTATACTCGAAAAGATACAAGAACTGATATTGAAAATAAAATCACCAGTCCAATTGCTTTAGGACAATTATCTGAAAATACAAAAACAGAGTTCTTAGCAAAATTACAAACAGCATTAACACAAATTCCAAACTTAAATACTATAACACCTAGTGATTATGATGTTTATAAAGCACGAACTACAATTGAAATACAAGACTCTGATATTACTGTAGGTAATTTTTTAAATATTAAAATTGTTGCTAAAGGAAGTAAATTTCAAGGTAGTGCAGATAATATTACAACTATCACCTCATCAAAAGAAAAAATTGATTTAACTAAAATTATTCAAGTAACTGAATTTAATTTTGCTGCTAATACTAATGAAACAAATAATGATGATAAGTTGTGAAGTTTAATTTTCGAAGCTCCTGAATTGAAAAAATATAAAAATTTAATTCAATATAATGGAAATTGATTCAAAGAAGTATTTTCAGAATCTGGTAAAAGCATTATTTATGATCTTCAAAAACCAGGAATTATATATCTAGTTGTTAACACTACAAAAAACAATCTATATTGTGATGGAAGCACTAAAAAAATAAAAGTGACTTTAAATTAAAATTATAGGGCATTGGTTAGATAGATGCTTTTTAAAAATCTGTGTAACTTACAAAAAAAACTATGTTTAATTAATTCTAGTAAATAAAATTAAATAACTAGAAAGAGTGAGTTACGTATGTCTAAAAAACAAAATATTAATAATAATGATCCAATATCAAAAGCAGTAGATTTATTACTAGAAAATACTGAAGATTTAACAACAGTTTTTAAAGAGGGAGGTTTATATAAATAATTAACAAAAAGATTAGTTGAAAAAATGTTGAATTCTGAAATGCAAAATTATTTAGGATATGAAAAAAATCAACATAATAATAGTGATAATGCTCGCGATGGTATAAATTCAAAAAAATTAATAACCCAACAAGGTAAAATTGAGATTAATGTACCACGAGATCGTAATAGTAATTTTGAGCCAGTAATAGTTGCAAAAAGACAAAGAAGATTTGATGGTTTTGATCAACAAGTTCTTTCATTATATGCCAAAGGCATGACTTTATCAGATATTAGAATGCAGTTACAAGAGTTATATCATGGTGCTGATATTAGTGAAAGTGTTATTAGTCAAATTACTGATGATGTTATTGATGATGTTAAAGCATGACAAAATCGGCCATTAGAAAGTGTTTATCCGATTGTTTATTGAGGCTTTTTAAAAATCTGTGTATCTTTTTACAAAGTTACTAGTTTAGATTAATTCTATCTTCAAATTTTATCATAAAATGAGCAATTGCTGTATTTCAATTTTGAATGGGCATTGTTCATTTTTTTGTTATATTTTCAATTACTAAGTAAAATATTTTAAAAACTGCCATATCATTTGGAAAAACTTTTTTATTTCTAATAACTTTTCGTAATTGAATATTAACAGATTCAATAGCATTTGTTGTATAAATAACTCTTTTGATTTCTGCATGATAACTAATAAAAACCATTAAATTATCTCAATTTTTATATCATGATTTAGCAATTTGAGGATATTGTTTATTTCATTTACTTTCAAAAGATTCTAAAGCTTGCATTGCTTGTTCTTCGCTACATGCACTATAAATTGGTTTTAAATCTGTAACTAGTGATTTTCTATGTTTGTATGAAACAAATTTTAAACTATTTCTAATTTGATGAACTATGCATAATTGATGTTCGGTTTTAGGATAAACTGATTGTATTGCTTCTGACATTCCTGTTAAATTGTCACTACAAGCAATAAGAATATCATTTAAGCCTCGATTTTTCATTTCTGTGGAATTAGATAATCGAAACTTAGAACCTTCATTTTCACTAATTCATAAACCTAAAACATCTTTTTTACCTTCTAAATCAACTCCTAGTGCTATATAAACTGATTTGTTAATAATTCGTTTATCTTGTCGTACTTTAACTACTATACAATCAAAATAAACAATCGGATAAACACTTTCTAATGGCCGATTTTGTCATGCTTTAACATCATCAGTAATTTGACTAATAACACTTTCACTAACATCAGCACCATGATATAACTATTGTAACCGCATTCTAATATCTGATAAAGTCATGCCTTTGGCATATAATAGACATATTCCGTAAATAAATTTTTTAAAAGTCAATTAATAATTTAAAATTTATTTTATAATTTCTTTATTAATAAATTAATAAGGTGTTGATAAAAATGAATTTTGAAAATTTAAAAAAATTAAAAAATGAACAATTTTATAGATATTTTGGTATAAAACGTTTTCATTTTGATGAAATGTTAACAAAATTAATTGAAATAGAAAATTTAAAAAAAACTAAAGGTAGAAAATATAAACTTTCAGTTGAAGAAAGATTGATGATGACTTTAGTATACTGAAAAGAATATTATACTTTTTCCAAATGAGTATTAAATATAAAATGAGTGCATCAAGTTGTTTTCGAAATATTACTTGAGTAGAAAATAAACTTAGTGATGACAAAGATTATCAGTTTTTAAAAACAAAATATAAATCAAAAATTGAGAAAAACAAGAAGATTTAAATGAATTTCAATTTTATTTAATTGATTCAACTGAAATTGAAATTGAAAGACCAACTAAAAAAAACTACAGTTAGAATATTTTTCTGGTAAAAGTTGAATGTTTTCTATAAAATTTCAAATTATATATGACTTTTTTAATAAAAAAATTGTTGATATTTTTGCTGATAATGGAAAAGTACATGATTTTCAAATATTAAAAAATTAAAATCTTGAATTTTCAGAAAAAACAATAATTATTCGTGATTTTGGATATCAAGGAATACAAAATATTTATAAAAATACTATATTACCAATTAAAAAAACTAAAAATAAAAAATTAACTAAACAAGAAAAAATCTACAATAAAATTATTTCAAAAATTAGAATTAAAGTTGAACATGTTTTTGCTGGATTAAAAATATTCAAAATTTTAATAAATAAATGTAGAAAAAGTATATTTAGACTTATGTACTTAAGATTTAACTTACTTTGTGAAATTTTTAATAAAACAAAACCATTAAAATAAAAAAATATTAAAAATATTTTTTTAAAAATTTAAATTTTTATCAAGTTAATATAAAAATAATATTAACAATTTTTGTGTTTGAAATATAAATTTATTTTTAAAGTATTTTTTTAAAAATATTAACTTCTATAATTATTAACACTAAAAAATTTATAAATATTATTATTGACAATTGATTAAATTTATTTACGGAATATGTCTAATGAAAGAACTTGTTGATCAAAACCATCAAATCTTCTTTGTCTTTTTGCAACTATTACTGGCTCAAAATTACTATTACGATCTCGTGGTACATTAATCTCAATTTTACCTTGTTGGGTTATTAATTTTTTTGAATTTATACCATCGCGAGCATTATCACTATTATTATGTTGATTTTTTTCATATCCTAAATAATTTTGCATTTCAGAATTCAACATTTTTTCAACTAATCTTTTTGTTAATTATTTATATAAACCTCCCTCTTTAAAAACTGTTGTTAAATCTTCAGTATTTTCTAGTAATAAATCTACTGCTTTTGATATTGGATCATTATTATTAATATTTTGTTTTTTAGACATACGTAACTCACTCTTTCTAGTTATTTAATTTTATTTACTAGAATTAATTAAACATAGTTTTTTTTGTAAGTTACACAGATTACTAAACATTACCTGTTTATTTTGATTGTATAGTAGTTAAAGTACTACAAGATAAACGCATTATTAACAAATCAGTTTATATAGCACTAGGAGTTGATTTAGAAGGTAAAAAAGATATTTTAGGTTTATTAATTAGTGAAAATGAAGGTTCTAAGTTTTGATTATCTAATTTCACAGAAATGAAAAATCGAGGCTTAAATGATATTCTTATTGTTTGTAGTGACAATTTAACAGGAATGTCAGAAGCAATACAATCAGTTTATCCTAAAACCGAACATCAATTATGCATAGTTCATCAAATTAGAAATAGTTTAAAATTGGAATGGCAACCTTTTTTAGGACTGTTTTTTGGCAGACATTTGTGCTTGGTGTTTTATGGGGGTTAAGTAGTTTAGAGTGCTGTGGATTCTTATGTTGTTGTATCAATTGATATAACCAAATAATTCTAATTTTAATTGGATTAATGATGTAAAATTTTTATCATTAATAAATTCTGTTTTGAAAGTTTTGAAAGTCGCTTCAGCAACAGCGTTATCATAAGGACAACCTTTTTTGCTTAAAGAGCGGGTAATATTGAATGCTAATAAAAGTTTATCAATAGTTTTATTATTAAATTCATTACCGCGATCGCTATGAAATATTTGAATATTTTTTAAACAACGATTTGAGCACATAAATGCTTGATATACTAATGATGCATCTTTTTTAGTACCTACACTATGTCCAATAATTTCGCGATTGTACAGGTCGATTAATAAACAAATATAGTTTCGTTTATCATTAACTTGAACATAATTTAAATCACTAACAATAACTTCATTTTTAAGTCTATTATTAAAGTCTCTATTAACAAGATTAGTAATTTGACTATCATTGACTTTATTATGATAATTTTTGTATGATAATTTAGTGTATTTTGATATTAAATTATGTTTATTCATAATTTTTTTAATTTTTCGTCTTGATAAATTAATTTTCTTTTCTTTTAGAACAACTTTTAATCTTCTTGTTCCATAAGTTTCTTTATTTTCTTTAAAAGCACTAATAACAGCTTCATCATACATATTATTTTGAATTTTATCTTCTTTTTTTTGAAATTAAAATAATATGTTGATTTAGAGATTTTTAAAAAACGACACATTGTACGAATTTTATATTTAACTTTATTTTTAGTAATAATTTCTATTTTCTGCCTATTATTAGTGCTGTTTGCTTTAAAATATCATTTTCCATTCTTAATTGTTTTAATTCTTTTCTTAATTTAATTAATTCATTTTCTTCAACAGAACGGTTATCTTTGGTTTTAAAACTGCCTGAATTAGTAAATTGCTTAATTCAATTATAAGTAGCTGCTCTTGTAACATTGTACTCTTTAGCAAGACAAGACACTGACTTACCAGTTTTATATAAAGCTACTATTTATTTTTTAAATTCATCTGAATATGAGTTAATATTGGCCGTAATTATAATTCCTTTCTTTTAACTAATTTGTTCACTTGTCTACGTAATTAGTACCCAATAAAGTGTAACCCATCCATTTTTTTATTTGAGAGAAAGATTTTATGAATAAAATTATATTTCGACAAATGTATAAAAATACTTATAAAGTAATATTTAAAGAACTAATAGAAACTAAAAAAATGATTGATTTTATAAAAAAATCTAAATTTAAGTGTAACGATAAGGGAGAACCAGAATTTGATGGTCTTGATAAAGAAGCTCTTAAAGAGTTATTTGGTCTTATGTGAAAAGATAAATTAAGTGATGAAAAACAAAAATTTGTTAATTTAGGTGCAAATTATATTAATCAATCACCTATTTTTCAAAATAAAAAACAAGAAAGAAAATTTTTAATTAATAAAAGTAAAATGCTAAATCAAATGAATTTATTATCAAATAAACCTTGTTTAATAACAGAAAAGATTTTTAATCCTAAGTTTATAAATTCAAACGAAACTTTTTCGTTGAATTGTAAAAATGAAATAAATTCTATAGATTTGCAAAATCAGCCTTCAACAAGCAGCGCTAAATCAAACTCAGTAAAAATTTAAATTATTAAGGACTGAATTTATTATGAAAAAGAAAATGAATCCAGAATGAGAAACAATGTTTTTAGAAAAAAAAGAACAAAAAGAAGATAAGACATATTCCGTAAATAAATTTAATCAATTGTCAATAATAATATTTATAAATTTTTTAGTGTTAATAATTATAGAAGTTAATATTTTTAAAAAAATACTTTAAAAATAAATTTATATTTCAAACACAAAAATTGTTAATATTATTTTTATATTAACTTGATAAAAATTTAAATTTTTAAAAAAATATTAAAAATATTTTTTTATTTTAATGGTTTTGTTTTATTAAAAATTTCACAAAGTAAGTTAAATCTTAAGTATAGATAACTAAAGTAATGTTTACTCATAAATAATGTAAAATAATAATATGTAATTTAAACAGTTTTTGAATTTAAAAGCACAATTAATCAATATTTAAAATAGATTAGGAAGATTAAATTATGCCAAAACCATACAGTGAAGACTTACGAAGAAAAGTAATAGAAGCCTATGAAAGTAAAAAAATGAAAATTAAATAAATTTGTAAAGTGTTCAATATTACTAGAAAGACTTTATTCTTATGAAGAAAAATAAAAAAAGAAACTGGGCATATAAAACCAATTTTTAATTATCAAAAAGGACATAGCCACAAAATAAAGGATTTAGATGAATTAAAAAATTATTTAGCGCAAAATAAAGATGTTACATTTCAAAAAGTAATTGAAAAATTTGGTGATATGACTAAAGAAACAGTTTATAACTATTTCAAAAAAACTAAATTATACATATAAAAAAACTTTTCTATATGAACAAAGAGATAAAAACAAACAAGAAGATTTTTTAAAAGAAATAGCTAAAATAATGAATGAAGATTTAGTATAGATTGATGAATCTGGAATTGATGATAATGAATTTTATAAATATGGTTGATCTGAAAAAGGTAAAAGATTATTTGATAATAAACCCGCATATAAAATAAAAAGAATGAGTATAATTTGTTCACTAAATAAAGGTAAATTAAAAGCCCTATGAGCATTTGAAGGACATTGCAACAGTAAAATTTTTGAATCATATGTAAAAAATATACTAATTCCAGTATTAAAGCGTGGACAAATTATAGTTTTAGATAATGCAACGTTTCATAAATCTAAATTAACACAACAATTAATTGAAAATGCTGCATGCAAACTATTATTTCTTCCACCATATTTTTCTAATTTAAATCCAATTGAACATTTTTGATTTGCTATAAAACATAATATAAGAAAAATATTACCAAATTATTGACCAAATATTAAAAAAGCGATTGATTTTGTTTTTCAAGATATGAATAAACATTACTTTAGTTAGCTATACATAAGTCTAAATATACTTTTTCTACATTTATTTATTAAAATTTTTAATCTTTTTAATCAAGCAAAAACATGTTCAAATTTAATTCTAATTTTTGAAATAATTTTATTGTAGATTTTTTCTTGTTTAGTTAATTTTTTATTTTTAGTTTTTTTAATTGGTAATATAGTATTTTTATAAATATTTTGTATTCCTTGATATCCCAAATCACCAATAATTATTGTTTTTTCTGAAAATTCAAGATTTGAATTTTTTAATATTTGAAAATCATGTACTTTTCCATTATCAGCGAAAATATCAACAATTTTTTTATTAAAAAAGTCATATATAATTTGAAATTTTATAGAAAACATTCAACTTTTACCAGAAAAATATTCTAACTGTAGTTTTTTTTAGTTGGTCTTTCAATTTCAATTTCAGTTGAATCAATTAAATAAAATTGAAATTCATTTAAATCTTCTTGTTTTTTATCAATTTTTGATTTATATTTTGTTTTTAAAAACTGATAATCTTTGTCATCACTAAGTTTATTTTCTACTCAAGTAATATTTCGAAAACAACTTTATGCACTCATTTTATATTTAATACTCATTTGGAAAAAAGTATAATATTCTTTTCAGTATACTAAAGTCATCATCAATCTTTCTTCAACTGAAAGTTTATATTTTCTACCTTTAGTTTTTTTAAATTTTCTATTTCAATTAATTTTGTTAACATTTCATCAAAATGAAAACGTTTTATACCAAAATATCTATAAAATTGTTCATTTTTTAATTTTTTTAAATTTTCAAAATTCATTTTTATCAACACCTTATTAATTTATTAATAAAGAAATTATAAAATAAATTTTAAATTATTAATTGACTTTTAAAAAATTTATTTACGGAATATGTCTAAAGATTAAAACAATTAGACAAAAAAATTTTAAATTTTAAAAAAATGGCGTTGGAAATTAATTGAAATAGAAAATAAAATATCAAAAAATATTAAATATTTAACAAGTAGGGCTAAAACAAACTCACCAAAAATGTAAAAAAATGTTGCAATTGCAATATCTTATTATTATCTTTAAATTCAATTTTAAGTAACCAAATTCGCTCATAGACAAACAATTTAAAAATTTATATGATTTAGTATTAAAAAAATAAACAGCCCTAAAAAGGGCTGTTTTAAATTCAATTATTATTAATAATAAGTTGTTTATATAACTTCACTTTTGGGAAATTATTACTCGATATTGACAATGAAATAAAAATTTGATAAAAAATAAGCACAAACTTAATATAAGTTTTAACTTATTACTTTTGTTACTTCAAAGTAAATAAGTTTTTTATTTTTAAAAAATAGAAAAAGTGTGTTTTATGCCTTGAAAAAATATTTTTAAAATAAATAAAAATTATTCTATTAATGATGAAAATTTAGATTCCGTTATTGAAATTTTTGAAGAGTTTTTTAAAGAATACAATGACAAAAATAATTTCTTTTCTAATTCAGAAGATATTGATTTTGATAACCCAAACACATCAGCACAACTAAATCAATTAAAAGAAATTAAAAAAATTGAATTAAATAAATTAATTAATGAATTGAAAAATGATTTAAAATATAATTTTTTTTCTAATTTTTGAGAAAAAAAAGAAAATTTAAAATTAATTAAAAAACTAAAAGATTTTTTAAAATTCGAAATTAACAATAAAACAATTGAACAAAATAATGAATTATTAAAATTAGAACAAAACAAATCATTAATTGAAGTGTCTTCAATTAATAAAAATAATAAAAGAGAAAATAATAACATTATTAATTTTCAAGATTATTTTACTTATTTTACTTTTTTACTTAAAAAGATAAATAATGATATTAATTATTTAAAAGAAATAAATTTAAATTTATCTTTTAATAAAAAAGAATTTTTAAATCAATTACGAGAATTAGAAAATTTAACTAGCAATAAAATTCAAGAATTATATAAAAGAAACGAAAAACTAGAAAATATAAATAAGAACATTTTTGAAAAAATTATTAAAGAAAATATTATAACTCAACTTATTTTATCGTTTTGAGCATTCAGAATGAAAAATAATGATGATAAATATAAATTAGTTTCAGAAAATAAATTTAATAAAAATGAATCTGATGAAAATTATGAATTTTTCTTTAAATTAATAGATTTTATATTTAATGAATATATTAATCAAATAATTAAAAATGAAGAAAAAATATTTGATAATATATTTAAAAAATATGATGATAAAAAGTCATATTTGATAAATGAACAAGATGAATACAATAAAAATATAAAAGAAAATGAAGAAAATATAGATAAATTTAATCAAAAAGTAGATCAGGAAAATGCAAAAATTTTGACAATAAAAAAAGAAAATGAAAATATGGAAAAAATAATTCAAAATTTAAAAAATAGAAAAAAAGATATAAAAAATAAAAGAAAAAATTGTGAACAAGATTGAGAAGAAAATAAAAATAATTTAGAAAATCAAATATGAATTAAAACTACTTTTGATAAAAAAATAACCAAAAAACAATATTTAAATGAAATAGAAACCATAATTAAAAAAAATGAAGACAATATTAAAAAAAATATTAATGAAGTTGAAAAATTAGAAGATAATATTATAAGACATAAAACTGAAATAATTATTAACAATAAAAAACTTAAAAAAATAAAAGAAAAAAATAATAAAATTAAATTTTCTTTTAAAGAAAATAAATATATAATGATGTATGAACTTAAAAAAATAAAAGAAAATTGAATTAAAAATATTAGTGAAAATCAAAAAACTTTTTTTATTTTTTTAAAGAAAATAAATAAGTTAGAAGAAACAAAATTTATTCAATTTATTGAAAATTATTTAAAAAATGAAGAAAATAAAAAAAATATTTTATTATTTAACGAAAATTATAATATTGAAAATAATATCATATCTATTGAAAAACAAAATAATCAAATAAAAGAAAAAATAAAAAAAACGTTTGAAAATATAAAAGAAAATTTTGAACTGAAAGAAAATGAAATAATAGTAAAATTAAATAAAGAAATAATTGGAAATTTTAAAAAAACTATAAACACTATTAATCAATCAGAATTCGTAAATATTGAAACTCAAACTGAAAAAAATCCAGAAAATACAAAAAATAGTTGACAAGAACAAAAATTAAAAAAAATAAAACAAGAAAATGAAATATTAACAAAAAAAATCAGTGAAATAAACAAAATATTTGAAGAAGAAAAAACAGAATTAAAAAATAAAATTGATTATTTAAACGAATCAATCGAAAATGCAGTTGAAATAAATTCAGAAGAAACATGAAATGAAAATATTGTAAAAGTTGAAATTCACAATAATCCAATGTACATTAACTATCAAAATTCACAATCTTCAATGTAATTTTGTAAAAATTTATTATCTACTGGATGAATTTCTGCATAATCAAGTGGCACTTTTTTTCTAATATGTTGAATGTATAAATTTAATCTATAATTATTATTAAGACATATTCCGTAAATAAATTTTTTAAAAGTCAATTAATAATTTAAAATTTATTTTATAATTTATTTATTAATAAATTAATAAGGTGTTGATAAAAATGAATTGTGAAAATTTTAAAAAATTAAAAAATGAACAATTTTATAGATATTTTGGTATAAAACGTTTTCATTTTGATGAAATGTTAACAAAATTAATTGAAATAGAAAATTTAAAAAAAACTAAAGGTAGAAAATATAAACTTTCAGTTGAAGAAAGATTGATGATGACTTTAGTATACTGAAAAGAATATTATACTTTTTTCCAAATGAGTATTAAATATAAAATGAGTGCATCAAGTTTTTTTCGAAATATTACTTGAGCAGAAAATAAACTTAGTGATGACAAAGATTATCAGTTTTTAAAAACAAAATATAAATCAAAAATTGAGAAAAAACAATAATTATTGGTGATTTGGGATATCAAGGAATACAAAATATTTATAAAAATACTATATTACCAATTAAAAAAACTAAAAATAAAAAATTAACTAAACAAGAAAAAATCTACAATAAAATTATTTCAAAAATTAGAATTAAATTTGAACATGTTTTTGCTTGATTAAAAAGATTCAAAATTTTAATAAATAAATGTAGAAAAAGTATATTTAGACTTATGCACTTAAGATTTAACTTACTTTTTGAAATTTTTAATAAAAAAAACCATTAAAATAAAAAAATATTTTTAATATTTTTTTAAAAATATAAATTTTTATCAAGTTAATATAAAAATAATATTAACAATTTTTGGGTAATGTTTAGTAATATTACCAATTATTTTTAAATCGAATTACTTCTTTGTTTTTGGTTATTATTATCATTTTTAATAGAATTCTCTTTCATATTCTTATCAAAAATTATGTTTGCTATTTTTTTATATTTTTCGATGATTTTAGTTTTTATTTGTGATTTTTTGTCATCAAAATGACTAATTTCGCGCATCAAATATTTAATTTTTGTATTATTTTCTTTAATTTTGTGATTTAATTTTTTCTTTTTTAAAAAATTAAATAATCCAAAACTAATTACATTTAAAAAAGTGTATTTTTTGATATCTGATTTTTTATTTAAATTTAATTCTAATTCTTTATGTAGTGGTTCTATTTCTAAAACTATGTTTTTTATTTTTTCATCTAATTTTATAATTTCTTTTTCTAATTCTTTCTTTTTATCTCTCATCTAAACTTTCCTTTCAAAATAAAAACTCAATTACTTTAAAATTAAAGTAGTGAGTTAAAAAAATGTATTAATTTTATATAAATAAATTATACAAAAAAATTTCCTGTATAAAATAAGGAATTAAAATTTTTAAAGGTTATTTGAAATTCGTATTTATATTTAAATTTTATATTCATTTTTTTTAAAATTATTTGTTCTATAAACAAAGAACAGTTTAATTATAACCCTTTTATTTTATTTTTTAAAACTTATTTATGTTAAATATTTTAATTAAAATTATACAAATAAAATTGTTAAATAAACTGCACAATTGTGCAGTTTTAAAAATATTAATATTTACATTTTTTGTGATTTTTACTTGTTGAATCTTTGCTATTTACTTTTGATTTATCTTTTTCAAATCCAAGAGCATTGGTAACTCTTTCTCGTCTTTCTTTCTCTTTACTTTCTCCTCAAGCTTTATTCATTAGACATATTCCGTAAATAAATTTTTTAAAAGTAAATTAATAATTTAAAATTTATTTTATAATTTCTTTATTAATAAATTAATAAGGTGTTGATAAAAATGAATTTTGAAAATTTAAAAAAATTAAAAAATGAACAATTTTATAGATATTTTGGTATAAAATGTTTTCATTTTGATGAAATGTTAACAAAATTAATTGAAATAGAAAATTTAAAAAAAACTAAAGTTAGAAAATATAAACTTTCAGTTGAAGAAAGATTGATGATGACTTTAGTATACTGAAAAGAATATTATACTTTTTTCCAAATGAGTATTAAATATAAAATGAGTGCATCAAGTTGTTTTCTAAATATTACTTGAGTAGAAAATAAACTTAGTGATGACAAAGATTATCAGTTTTTAAAAACAAAATATAAATCAAAAATTGATAAAAAACAAGAATATTTAAATGAATTTCAATTTTATTTAATTGATTCAACTGAAATTGAAATTGAAAGACCAACTAAAAAAAACTACAGTTAGAATATTTTTCTGGTAAAAGTTGAATGTTTTCTATAAAATTTCAAATTATATATGACTTTTTTAATAAAAAAATTGTTGCTATTTTTGCTGATAATGGAAAAGTACATGATTTTCAAATATTAAAAAATTAAAATCTTGAATTTTCAGAAAAAACAATAATTATTGGTGATTTTGGATATCAAGGAATACAAAATATTTATAAAAATACTATATTACCAATTAAAAAAACTAAAAATAAAAAATTAACTAAACAAGAAAAAATCTACAATAAAATTATTTCAAAAATTAGAATTAAATTTGAACATGTTTTTGCTTGATTAAAAATATTCAAAATTTTAATAAATAAATGTAGAAAAAGTATATTTAGACTTATGTACTTAAGATTTAACTTGCTTTGTGAAATTTTTAATAAAACAAAACCATTAAAATAAAAAAATATTAAAAATATTTTTTTAAAAATTTAAATTTTTATGAAGTTAATATAAAAATAATATTAACAATTTTTGTGTTTGAAATATAAATTTATTTTTAAAATATTTTTTTAAAAATATTAACTTCTATAATTATTAACACTAAAAAATTTATAAATATTATTATTGACAATTGATTAAATTTATTTACGGAATATGTCTATTCTATCAGCATTTTTATCATGTGCATCTTTTTTTTCTTGACTTCATTTTTCAGATGGTGTTCATGTCATAATTTACATCTCCTCTCTTTATTACTTTTGAATATTTTTTCTACTGTTAAAATACCCAATAAAAATTATATATTTTTAAAACGAAAAATGTGTAAAAAATCACTATTTTTAAAAATAGTGATTTGAAATAAAATAAATTATAACATGGAATTTGAATGATATATTGTATTTGTTGAAGATTGTAATTCTTGTTGGTTTACTGTATTTCGTATAGATGAATCAAAATCTTGATTATTTTCTAATTGAATACTTAAATTTTCTAGAAGACTGTTTGAATTATGATTTATTGCGTTGTTATTTATTAGTTCTTCGAGATTTTTATTTTTTCTATTGTCAAGTTCTTGTTTTAAAATATCATATTGTGTTTGTAATCTAGTTTCTATTTTATCACTAGTTAAATTTTTAATTATTGATTGATGTTCTTTTTTTTCTTTATCTTTTTTGTCTTCATTTTTGCATAATTTATTATATCATCAAGATTCTACTTTTTTTGTTGCAGGCGAAAATATTGATGTAAATCCTTTAAATATTGTACCAAGTGCAGTAGCAGAGGCGGTAATTGCAATTTTTTCAACTAATAGTAATACCGCTGCGGCAGGTAAAATTGCAGGTACAGCAAAACTAAGAATAGGAGTTAAAATAATAAGAGATAAATAAATTATCGTAATAGTTCATCATATTTTATTTTCACAATTATTTGGTTTTAATTTGAAATCATTTTGTTGTTTTATAAAGTCTTTAGTAGATATTTCAGAAAAAGATATATTTTTTTTATTACTTGAAATTTTCTCAATTAAAGAAAAATAATTTTTATATTTATTAATATTTTCGTATTGTTTGATTTGTTGTCAAATTGTAATTTCATTATTTTCATCATTGTTAAAATATATTATTTTTTCAGAAATTGATTGATTAGCATGTGCAAAAGTCATTATATAACAATAATTATTATCTATTGATAAAATTTCTTCGTAAATCTTTGTAACCTTTTTACTTTCTACTGTTCATTGGTTTTCAATTTCATTATTTAAAAAATTAATATTTTCTAATATTTTTTCTTTAGTTTTTAAATTTAAGTTTTTTTCTTCAAACTTTTGTTGTAAGTATAATCTTTTATTAATTTTATCTTTAAAAGATAATGACGGTATATAGCTAACTAAATTAATGTTTACTCATAAATAATGTAAAATAATAATATGTAATTTAAACAGTTTTTGAATTTAAAAGCGCAATTCAGCAATATTTAAAATAGATTAGGAAGATTAAATGATGTCAAAACCATACAGTGAAGACTTACGAAGAAAAGTAATAGAAGCCTATGAAAGTAAAAACATGAAAATTAAAGAAATTTGTAAAGTGTTCAATATTACTAGAAAGACTTTATTCTTATGAAGAAAAAGAAAAAAAGAAACTGGGCATATAAAACCAATTTTGAATTATCAAAAAGGACATAGCCACAAAATAAAGGATTTAGATGAATTAAAAAATTATTTAGCGCAAAATAAAGATGTTACAGTTCAAAAAGTAATTGAAAAATTTGATGATATGACTAAAGAAACAGTTTATAACTGTTTCAAAAAACTAAATTATACATATAAAAAAAACTTTTCTATATGAACAAAGAGATAAAAATAAACAAGAAGATTTTTTAAAAGAAATAACTAAAATAATGAATGAATATTTAGTATATATTGATGAATCTGGAATTGATGATAATGAATTTTATAAATATGGTTGATCTGAAAAAGGTAAAAGATTATTTGATAATAAACCCGCATATAAAATAAAAAGAATGAGTATAATTCGTTCGCTAAATAAAGGTAAATTAAAAGCCATATGAGTATTTGAATGACATTGCAACAGTAAAATTTTTGAATCATATGTAAAAAATAGGTAATGTTTAGTAATCTGTGTAACTTACAAAAATAACTATGTTTAATTAATTCTAGTAAATAAAATTAAATAAATAGAAAGAGTGAGTTACGTATGTCTAAAAAACAAAATATTAATAATAATGATCCAATATCAAAAGCAGTAGATTTATTATTAGAAAATACTGAAGATTTAACAACATTTTTTAAAGAGGGAGGTTTATATAAAGAATTAACAAAAAGATTAGTTGAAAAAATGTTGAATTCTGAAATGCAAAATTATTTAGGATATGAAAAAAATCAACATAATACTAGTGATAATGCTCGCGATGGTATAAGTTCAAAAAAATTAATAACTCAACAAGGTAAAATTGAGATTAATGTACCACGAGATCGTAATAGTAATTTTGAGCCAGTAATAGTTGCAAAAAGACAAAGAATATTTGATGGTTTTGATCAACAAGTTCTTTCATTAGACATATTCCGTAAATAAATTTTTTAAAATTCAATTAATAATTTAAAATTTATTTTATAATTTCTTTATTAATAAATTAATAAGGTGTTGATAAAAATGAATTTTGAAAATTTAAAAAAATTAAAAAATGAACAATTTTATAGATATTTTGGTATAAAACGTTTTCATTTTGATGAAATGTTAACAAAATTAATTGAAATAGAAAATTTAAAAAAAACTAAAGGTAGAAAATATAAACTTTCAGTTGAAGAAAGATTGATGATGACTTTAGTATACTGAAAAGAATATTATACTTTTTCCAAATTAGTATTAAATATAAAATGAGTGCATCAAGTTGTTTTCGAAATATTACTTGAGTAGAAAATAAACTTAGTGATGACAAAGATTATCAGTTTTTAAAAACAAAATATAAATCAAAAATTGAGAAAAAACAAGAAGATTTAAATGAATTTCAATTTTATTTAATTGATTCAACTGAAATTGAAATTGAAAGACCAACTAAAAAAACTACAGTTAGAATATTTTTCTGGTAAAAGTTGAATGTTTTCTATAAAATTTCAAATTATATATGACTTTTTAATAAAAAAATTGTTGATATTTTTGCTGATAATGGAAAAGTACATGATTTTCAAATATTAAAAAATTCAAATCTTGAATTTTCAGAAAAAACAATAATTATTGGTGATTTGGGATATCAAGGAATACAAAATATTTATAAAAATACTATATTACCAATTAAAAAAACTAAAAATAAAAAATTAACTAAACAAGAAAAAATCTACAATAAAATTATTTCAAAAATTAGAATTAAAGTTGAACATGTTTTTGCTTGATTAAAAGATTCAAAATTTTAATAAATAAATGTAGAAAAAGTATATTTAGACTTATGTACTTAAGATTTAACTTACTTTGTGAAATTTTTAATAAAACAAAACCATTAAAATAAAAAATATTTTTAATATTTTTTAAAAATTTAAATTTTTATCAAGTTAATATAAAAATAATATTAACAATTTTTGTGTTTGAAATATAAATTTATTTTTAAAGTATTTTTTAAAAATATTAACTTCTATAATTATTAACACTAAAAAATTTATAAATATTATTATTGACAATTGATTAAATTTATTTACGGAATATGTCTATTATATGCCAAAGGCATGACTTTATCAGATATTAGAATGCAGTTACAAGAGTTATATCATGGTGCTGATATTAGTGAAAGTGTTATTAGTCAAATTACTGATGATGTTATTGATGATGTTAAAGCATGACAAAATCGGCCATTAGAAATTGTTTATCCGATTGTTTATTTTGATTGTATAGTAGTTAAAGTACGACAAGATAAACGCATTATTAACAAATCAGTTTATATAGCACTAGGATTTGATTTAGAAGGTAAAAAAGATGTTTTAGGTTTATGAATTAGTGAAAATGAAGGTTCTAAGTTTTTATTATCTAATTTCACAGAAATGAAAAATCGAGGCTTAAATGATATTCTTATTGCTTGTAGTGACAATTTAACATGAATGTCAGAAGCAATACAATCGGTTTATCCTAAAACCGAACATCAATTATGCATAGTTCATCAAATTAGAAATAGTTTAAAATATGTTTCATACAAACATAGAAAATCACTAGTTACAGATTTAAAACCAATTTATAGTGCATGTAGTGAAGAACAAGCAATGCAAGCTTTAGAATCTTTTGAAAGTAAATGAAATAAACAATATCCTCAAATTGCTAAATCATGATATAAAAATTGAGATAATTTAATGGTTTTTATTAGTTATCCTGCAGAAATCAAAAGAGTGATTTATACAACAAATGCTATTGAATCTGTTAATAGTTAATTACGAAAAGTTATTAGAAATAAAAAAGTTTTTCCAAATGATATGGCAGTTTTTAAAATATTTTACTTAGCAATTGAAAATATAACAAAAAAATGAACAATGCCCATTCAAAATTGAAATACAGCAATTGCTCATTTTATGATAAAATTTGAAGATAGAATTAATCTAAACTAGTAACTTTGTAAAAAGATACACAGATTTTTAAAAATACTCACATTATTTTATAAAATTTAATAAAAGGTTACTTTAATTGTCCACTTTTCTTGACAAGTTAATAAAAAAAAGATTGCAATTGCAATCTTTTAGAATATTTAATAATTAAGCATAAGGCTCACCACAAGCTAATACATTTATAACTTTTACATTTCCGAATTTTATAGTCAAGTATGCATTTCCAGTTGTAGGATAAGTAGTTATAGGTTTTTGTCCAAAACTATCAGAAGTTCAAATTAATTCTTCTTTAAATGATTTAAAACAATTAACATAATCCCCATAACTTTTTTTCATATCGTCTTTTTTTCAAGGTAAAGAAGTAAGAACATTACCACCCTGCACATATCCTTTCTCTTTACTTAAATCTAAGGTTGTTGTATTAACAACATTTGACATTAAAATTGGAAGACTTAATGTATCATTTTTAAGCGTTTTGATAGTGTAAGATTTTAAAATTTTAGCATTATCTTCATCTTTATCCATAATGTTTACTTGAGAGATTCCATCAGAAACTTTAAAATCAGTTGTCCCACTTTCTTCAATTTTACCTGGATTGTTATTTGTAACTTTGGCAATTAATTTAGTAATAGACGCAACATCAGCATCTGAATAATCTTTACTGTCACTACCAGTTTTGAAACCAAATTCAGATAATAATTTTGTAGCTTCAGAATTTTTTGCTTTAAACTTATCTGCAGCAGAACCTTGAATTAACAATTTATCTTTAAAAAGATTAGCAGTATTTATCTTTGAATTATCAGCAATAATTGATAAAACTTTAGAATTATTATAACCAATAATTTGTTTAATTAAAGTATTTCCTTGTGCATCATATCAATTTAATAATTTTGCAACATCAACATTTATTTTTGGTTCAGGTTCAGTTCCACATGCAACAACTGAACTTGCTGCAACTGTAGTTAAACTAACTGCCCCTAATAATCTTAGTAATGTTTTCATACTTCTCATAATTTATTCCTCCTCTAAATCTAGAAAATTACAATTATTTTTAATGACCAATAAAAAATAAACACTAAAAATAATTTTCTAATATAAATTATATCAACTTTTTGGATTATAGTTGTTTTATTAATTTTTAATCAAATAAATAACGCTTATAGTATAATTTATTATTTATTATCAAAACATAATTTTAAAAATGATAAAATTTAAATGTTAAATATTTAACATTTTCATATTTCTTATATTATGTTTACTGTACAGTACTTCCAAGATCATTGAGTAATATAATTCAAAACCCGAAAAAAACTTTTTTTCGGTTTTTAATAAATTTATTTAGGTTTTTCTCCCTTTATGTACCATTTTAAAAATTAGAAAAATATTAAATATTTTTGTTCATTAGACATATTCTGTAATTAAATTATAGAAAAATGTAATAAAGAATATTTTTTAAAAAAAACAAAAATTGAACTTGTCCAGAAAAGTGGACAATTAAAGTATGGAATGGCAACCTTTTTTAGGACTGTTTTTTGGTAGACATTTGTGCTTGGTATTTTATGGGGGTTAAGTAGTTTAGAGTGCTGTGGATTCTTATGTTGTTGTATCAATTGATATAATCAAATAATTCTAATTTTAATTGGATTAATGATGTAAAATTTTTATCATTAATAAATTCTGTTTTGAAAGTTGCTTCAGCAACAGCGTTATCATAAGGACAACCTTTTTTGGCTTAAAGAGCGGGTAATATTGAAGGCTAATAAAAGTTTATCAATAGTTTTATTATTAAATTCATTACCGCGATCGCTATGAAATATTTGAATATTTTTTAAACAACGATTTGAGCACATAAATGCTTGATATACTAATGATGCATCTTTTTTAGCGCCTACACTATGTCCAATAATTTCGCGATTGTACAGGTCGATTAATAAGCAAATATAGTTTTATTTACCATTAACTTGAACATAAGTTAAATCACTAACAATAACTTTATTTTTAAGCCTATTATTAAAGTCTCTATTAACAAGATTAGTAATTTGACTATCATTGACTTTATTATGATAATTTTTGTATGATAATTTAGTGTATTTTGATATTAAATTATGTTTATTCATAATTTTTTTAATTTTTCGTCTTGATAAATTAATTTTCTTTTCTTTTAGAACAACGAGGCTTTTTAAAAATCTGTGTATCTTTTTACAAAGTTACTAGTTTAGATTAATTCTATCTTCAAATTTTATCATAAAATGAGCAATTGCTGTATTTCAATTTTGAATGGGCATTGTTCATTTTTTTGTTATATTTTCAATTGCTAAGTAAAATATTTTAAAAACTGCCATATCATTTGGAAAAACTTTTTTTATTTCTAATAACTTTTCGTAATTGACTATTAACAGATTCAATATCATTTGTTGTATAAATAACTCTTTTGATTTCTGCAGGATAACTAATAAAAACCATTAAATTATCTCAATTTTTATATCATGATTTAGCAATTTGAGGATATTGTTTATTTCATTTACTTTCAAAAGATTCTAAAGCTTGCATTGCTTGTTCTTCACTACATGCACTGTAAATTGGTTTTAAATCTGTAACTAGTGATTTTCTATGTTTGTATGAAACATATTTTAAACTATAGACATATTCCGTAAATAAATTTAATCAATTGTCAATAATAATATTTATAAATTTTTTAGTGTTAATAATTATAGAAGCTAATATTTTTAAAAAAATACTTTAAAAATAAATTTATATTTCAAACACAAAAATTGTTAATATTATTTTTATATTAACTTGATAAAAATTTAAATTTTTAAAAAAATATTTTTAATATTTTTTTATTTTAATGGTTTTGTTTTATTAAAAATTTCACAAAGTAAGTTAAATCTTAAGTACATAAGTCTAAATATACTTTTTCTACATTTATTTATTAAAATTTTGAATCTTTTTAATCAAGCAAAAACATGTTCAACTTTAATTCTAATTTTTGAAATAATTTTATTGTAGATTTTTTATTGTTTAGTTAATTTTTTATTTTTAGTTTTTTTAATTGGTAATATAGTATTTTTATAAATATTTTGTATTCCTTGATATCCCAAATCACCAATAATTATTGTTTTTTCTGAAAATTCAAGATTTGAATTTTTTAATATTTGAAAATCATGTACTTTTCCATTATCAGCAAAAATATCAACATTTTTTTTATTAAAAAAGTCATATATAATTTGAAATTTTATAGAAAACATTCAACTTTTACCAGAAAAATATTCTAACTGTAGTTTTTTTAGTTGGTCTTTCAATTTCAATTTCAGTTGAATCAATTAAATAAAATTGAAATTCATTTAAATCTTCTTGTTTTTTCTCAATTTTTGATTTATATTTTGTTTTTAAAAACTGATAATCTTTGTCATCACTAAGTTTATTTTCTACTCAAGTAATATTTCGAAAACAACTTGATGCACTCATTTTATATTTAATACTCATTTGGAAAAAGTATAATATTCTTTTCAGTATACTAAAGTCATCATCAATCTTTCTTCAACTGAAAGTTTATATTTTCTACCTTTAGTTTTTTTTAAATTTTCTATTTCAATTAATTTTGTTAACATTTCATCAAAATGAAAACGTTTTATACCAAAATATCTATAAAATTGTTCATTTTTTAATTTTTTTAAATTTTCAAAATTCATTTTTATCAACACCTTATTAATTTATTAATAAAGAAATTATAAAATAAATTTTAAATTATTAATTGACTTTTAAAAAATTTATTTACGGAATATGTCTTATTTCTAATTTGATGAACTATGCATAATTGATGTTCGGTTTTAGGATAAACTGATTGTATTGCTTCTGACATTCCTGTTAAATTGTCACTACAAACAATAAGAATATCATTTAAGCCTCGATTTTTCATTTCTGTGAAATTAGATAATCAAAACTTAGAACCTTCATTTTCACTAATTAATAAACCTAAAATATCTTTTTTACCTTCTAAATCAACTCCTAGTGCTATATAAACTGATTTGTTAATAATGCGTTTATCTTGTCGTACTTTAACTACTATACAATCAAAATAAACAATCGGATAAACACTTTCTAATGGCCGATTTTGTCATGCTTTAACATCATCAATAACATCATCAGTAATTTGACCAATAACACTTTCACTAATATCAGTACCATGATATAACTATTGTAACTGCATTCTAATATCTGATAAAGTCATGTCTTTGGCATATATTAGACATATTCCGTAAATAAATTTAATCAATTGTCAATAATAATATTTATAAATTTTTTAGTGTTAATAATTATAGAAGTTAATATTTTTTTATTTTAATGGTTTTGTTTTATTAAAAATTTCACAAAGTAAGTTAAATCTTAAGTACATAAGTCTAAATATACTTTTTCTACATTTATTTATTAAAATTTTGAATCTTTTTAATCAAGCAAAAACATGTTCAACTTTAATTCTAATTTTTGAAATAATTTTATTGTAGATTTTTTCTTGTTTAGTTAATTTTTTATTTTTAGTTTTTTTAATTGGTAATATAGTATTTTTATAAATATTTTGTATTCCTTGATATCCCAAATCACCAATAATTATTGTTTTTTCTGAAAATTCAAGATTTGAATTTTTTAATATTTGAAAATCATGTACTTTTCCATTATCAGCAAAAATATCAACAATTTTTTTATTAAAAAGTCATATATAATTTGAAATTTTATAGAAAACATTCAACTTTTACCAGAAAAATATTCTAACTGTAGTTTTTTTAGTTGGTCTTTCAATTTCAATTTAAGTTGAATCAATTAAATAAAATTGAAATTCATTTAAATCTTCTTGTTTTTTCTCAATTTTTGATTTATATTTTGTTTTAAAAACTGATAATATTTGTCATCACTAAGTTTATTTTCTACTCAAGTAATATTTCGAAAACAACTTGATGCACTCATTTTATATTTAATACTCATTTGGAAAAAGTATAATATTCTTTTCAGTATACTAAAGTCATCATCAATCTTTCTTCAACTGAAAGTTTATATTTTCTACCTTTAGTTTTTTTTAAATTTTATATTTCAATTAATTTTGTTAACATTTCATCAAAATGAAAACGTTTTATACCAAAATATCTATAAAATTGTTCATTTTTTAATTTTTTTAAATTTTCAAAATTCATTTTTATCAACACCTTATTAATTTATTAATAAAGAAATTATAAAATAAATTTTAAATTATTAATTGACTTTTAAAAAATTTATTTACGGAATATGTCTTATTTATTTAATTTTATTTACTAGAATTAATTAAACATAGTTATTTTTGTAAGTTACACAGATTACTAAAAATTACCCCATATTCTCCTAATTTAAATCCAATTGAACATTTTTGATTTGCTATAAAACATAATATAAGAAAAATATTACCAAATTATTGACCAAATATTAAAAAAGCGATTGATTTTGTTTTTCAAGATATGAGTAAACATTACTTTAGTTAGCTATATCATATTTTAATCATTATCAATATTTTTCAAAATATTTTGTAGTTGTTTATCAGTTAAAATTGTTTTTTCAATTATTTTACTTTTTTGTTTTTTAAAAATGTTTGCTTTCAGCTTTGATTTATCCGCATATACTTTATATTATTTTTTAGTTGGTACTTTTTCTAATTCAGGATTTTGAGCATTAAATTTTTCTAAATCTAAATGCGTATTTAAAATAATTTTGTTATATTTTCTACCAACTTTTATCAATTCATAAGTAAAAATAATATCGGTTTTTGCTAAATCTTTTTTTACTGATTCTAAAATTTTTGATTTTAAATTATTAATTCTTTTAGTGATTGATATAATGGAGTATGATCTTATCATAATAGTATTTCTGATACATATAAATTATTAAAATGAATTGATTATGCTGATTCATGAAATAATTTTACAAAAAAATATCAAACTTTTAATTTTGATGAACACTCAATTCTAAAAGTTTCATTATCAAATGAGAAAAAAATATTGCAAAATTATCAAATCAAACACAAAACGTAAAAATTAACCAAGGTGAAGGTAATACTAACTCTATGTTTAAAGTTGAAGTCAACACATTTCCAACATTACCATATGATTTAAATACCACAACTCCAATTGGGAATTACATAAAAGTTGATTTAAATATTTGACATGATAATGAAAATATTTATTTTAAATGATTTTTAAATGAAAGTTCATTTGCTGCATATAAATCATATTTTGATATTAAATTGAATAAAATATTTTTTAATAGTAATAATGAAGTAGTTTTATGAAAAAAAATATTACAATAACAAAAAGCAAATTAAGAGTAAGAAATTTTAAAAAAAGTATAATTAAATAAAAAGATTTTGGTGATTAGATTATGGAAGAAGTGGCTAAATTAGAGGAAAATAATGTTAATGTTGAAAATAATTATTCATCAAATTTAGCTAACCAAAATAAAAGTATTTTAAAATTTATTAAAAGAAAAATTTTTATAGAAAAAATACGATCAACATTTTTAATTTTGATTGGTTTAGGTTTTGCAATAATTTCTTCATTTTTTATTTATGTTTATTTTTTCGCTAAAAACAAAGGTTATTCTTTAGATTCAATACAAACTTTATCTTCGTTATTACCAAAAGAACTTAATTTTTTAAACCCTATTATTGGTAGTATTAAAATTCAATTAATACCAAATTTATATTTATTAATTTTCATTTTTATAACTTCAATTTTTGTTCTTTTTTATGGTATATATGATTTAAAAAAAATTATCGGAGAAAAAAATAATTATATTATAAATCAAAATAATATTGATAATAAAATACCTAGTTTTATTATTATTTTTTATAGAAAAATGATAGTTAGAAAAATAATTCTTAATTGAATTACAGGATTTGTTTTTTTATTTGGTTTACTTTTTTTCGGTATTTTGTTTTTCTTAAATAATCAATATGATAATGGAAATAAAGACTTTTATATTGGTTTTTGAAAATTATTTTCACTTAAAAATTTGGATAGTGAAATTAATATTACATTAATTATTTTAATTGTGGTATATTCAGTAAATATTTTTTCTTTAATTATTACCAAGAAAAACAAAAATGATATTATTAAAAATTTTGGATATGAAGTAATTTCAAGTGAAGAAATTGAAAATTTAAAGAAAAAAACTAATAAAATTTGTTTGATTATTTTTCTTTCAATTATTACTATTTTATTTTTTTTAATTTTTGTTTTATTAAGAAAAAAAATAATTATTTATAATTCACAAATTAAGTAATTTATTATGCCTATCTATAAAATATATTTTATCTTTCTTTCATGCAAAGAAGTTTAAAGATAAGTGAGTTGTAACCTATGCTGTTACAATTTTTTACTTCTAAATTTTATTTGAAAGGAAGATATTTTTATGAATAAAGAATATTTAAAACTTATTAAAGTTGAATTTATGCATGGTGTAGAAGAACCTTGATGTAACAACCAAGGAGTTACTATATTACCCTATGTTTTCAAAGACAATGAATATCATTATTTATTAACTAAAGAATACAACCCATTATTTAAACACAAACAGATTAGTCAGTACAGTACTATCAATGGCTGAATTGAAAATAATAGTCATTATCAAACTGTAATTAATGAAATGTTGGAAGAAACCGGTATTGATGTTACTAATAAAAAAGTAAAAATTCATTATTTAGGAAAACACTTTGCAAATAAATAAAGTACAAAATTATGATTTTTCTATGGTGTTGATTTATCTAAATTAGGTTTAGATTTAACTGCAACCTATAAAGGAAAAAGTGATAATACAGTTGGTGAAAAAGAAACTAGTGCAAGATTTATTAGTTCAAAGCAGTTAAATAAATCAAATGATGCTTTAATTTTAACTACTTATGGCAAATTAAACTTAAAAAATATGATTAATTTTGATAATAACATATAACTAACTAAAGTAATGTTTACTTATATCTTGAAAAACAAAATCGGTAATGTTTAGTAATCTGTGTAACTTACAAAAATAACTATGTTTAATTAATTCTAGTAAATAAAATTAAATAACTAGAAAGAGTGAGTTACTTATGTCTAAAAAACAAAATATTAATAATAATGATCCGATATCAAAAGCAGTAGATTTATTATTAGAAAATACTGAAGATTTAACAACATTTTTTAAAGAGTGAGGCTTATATAAAGAATTAACAAAAAGATTAGTTGAAAAAATGTTGAATTCTGAAATGCAAAATTATTTAGGGTATGAAAAAAATCAACATAATAATAGTGATAATGCTCGCAATGGTATAAGTTCAAAAAAATTAATAACTCAACAAGGTAAAATTGAGATTAATGTACCACGAGATCGTAATAGTAATTTTGAGCCAGTAATATTTGCAAAAAGACAAAGAAGATTTGATGGTTTTGATCAACAAGTTCTTTCATTATATGCCAAAGGCATGACTTTATCAGATATTAGAATGCAGTTACAATAGTTATATCATGGTACTGATATTAGTGAAAGTGTTATTGGTCAAATTACTGATGATGTTATTGATGATGTTAAAGCATGACAAAATCGGCCATTAGAAATTGTTTATACGATTGTTTATTTTGATTGTATAGTAGTTAAAGTACGACAAGATAAAAGAATTATTAACAAATCAGTTTATATAGCAATAGGAGTTGATTTAGAAGGTAAAAAAGATGTTTTAGGTTTATGAATTAGTGAAAATGAAGGTTCTAAGTTTTGATTATCTAATTTCACAGAAATGAAAAATCGATGCTTAAATGATATTCTTATTGCTTGTAGTGACAATTTAACAGGAATGTCAGAAGCAATACAATCAGTTTATCCTAAAACCGGACATCAATTATGCATAGTTCATCAAATTAGAAATAGTTTAAAATATGTTTCATACAAACATAGAAAATCACTAGTTACAGATTTAAAACCAATTTATAGTGCATGTAGTGAAGAACAAGCAATGCAAGCTTTAGAATCTTTTGAAAGTAAATGAAATAAACAATATCCTCAAATTGCTAAATCATGATATAAAAATTGAGATAATTTAATGGTTTTTATTAGTTATCCTGCAGAAATCAAAAGAGTGATTTATACAACAAATGCTATTGAATATGTTAATAGTCAATTACGAAAATTTATTAGAAATAAAAAAGTTTTTCCAAATGATATGGCAGTTTTTAAAATATTTTACTTAGCAATTGAAAATATAACAAAAAAATGAACACTGCCCATTCAAAATTGAAATACAGCAATTGCTCATTTTATGATAAAATTTGAAGATAGAATTAATCTAAACTAGTAACTTTGTAAAAAGATACACAGATTTTTAAAAATCTACAATAAAATTATTTCAAAAATTAGAATTAAATTTGAACATGTTTTTGCTTGATTAAAAAGATTCAAAATTTTAATAAATAAATGTAGAAAAAGTATATTTAGACTTATGTACTTAAGATTTAACTTACTTTGTGAAATTTTTAATAAAACAAAACCATTAAAATAAAAAAATATTAACTTCTATAATTATTAACACTAAAAAATTTATAAATATTATTATTGACAATTGATTAAATTTATTTACGGAATATATCTTATGTTGATTTTTTTCATATCCTAAATAATTTTGCATTTCAAAATTCAACATTTTTTCAACTAATCTTTTTGTTAATTCTTTATATAAACCTCCCTCTTTAAAAACTGTTGTTAAATCTTCAGTATTTTTTAATAATAAATCTACTGCTTTTGATATTGGATCATTATTATTAACATTTTGTTTTTTAGAAATACGTAACTCACTCTTTATAGTTATTTAATTTTATTTACTAGAATTAATTAAAAATAGTTATTTTTGTAAGTTACACAGATTACTAAAAATTACCAGAACAACTTTTAATATTCTTGTTCCATAAGCTTCTTTATTTTCTTTAAAAGCACTAATAACAGCTTCATCATACATATTATTTTGAATTTTATCTTCTTTTTTCTTGAAATTAAAACAATATGTTGATTTAGAGATTTTAAAAAAACGACACATTGTACGAATTTTATATTTAACTTTATTTTTAGTAATAATTTCTATTTTCTGCCTATTATTAGTGCTGCTTGCTTTAAAATATCATTTTCCATTCTTAATTGTTTTAATTATTTTCTTAATTTAATTAATTCATTTTCTTCAACAGAACAGTTATCTTTGGTTTTAAAAATGCCTGAATTAGTAAATTGCTTAATCCAATTATAAGTAGCTGAAATTGTAATATTGTACTCTTTAGCAAGACAAGACACTGACTTGCCGCTTTGATATAAAGCTACTATTTGTTTTTTAAATTCATCTGAATATGAGTTAATATTGGCCATAATTATAATTCCTTTCTTTTAACTAATTTGTTCACTTGTCTACGTAATTAGTGCCCAATAAAGTGTAACCCATCCATTCTTTAAAAAATAAACTTTTATTAATAAAAAAGGTTATAATAAAAAAATGAATATTTTTATTTTACATCGAGACTTTCGAATACATGATAACAAAGGTTTAATTGCTTTATCAAAAGAAGAAAAAGAAATTTATTTAATTTTTATCCTAACAAATGAACAAATTAAAAATAATAAATTTTTTAATCTAAAGTCATTTCAAGCAATGATTTTTTGTTTAAAACAATTAAATAAAATAATTCATATTAATGTTTTAAAAGCAGAAAACGAATTAAACGCAATCAGAAATTTAATTAATCAAGGAATAATTATTAATAAAATTTACACTAATAAAGATTTTAGCCCTTATGCTCTAGAAAGAAGTCAACAATTAAAAAATTTATCAAAAGAAATTGGTTTTATTTATCGTGAATTTCATGATTATATGCTTTTTGCTCCTCATGAAATAAAAAAAGATGATGGCAGTTTTTATCAAATTTTTACTCCTTATTGAAATGCAATTAAAACAAATAAATTTAATATTACAATATCAAAAACTCCAAAATTTCGAGCTATGAAACTACCGAATTGCGAAGATATTAAACACTTAAAAGATAATGACTTTAATTTACCATTAACAAGAGAAAAAGTAGAAATTATTGTTAATCGTTTATCAAAAAATTATCAAAATCAACGTGATAAAATTGATTTAATTAAAAACAGTACTTCTCATATTAGTACAGCCATTAAATATGGAATAGTTTCTATTCGTGAAGTTCATTTTTGAGCAATTCAAAGATTTGTTTATTTTGATAATAGTTTTTCTAGACAATTGATATGAAGAGATTTTTTCTATCAAGCAACTTATAATGCTATGATAGAAAAAAAATGAAAATTTGGAACAAATTGAATTAAAAAAATGAATGATATTATTTGAGATAATAATATAGAAAATTTTAAAAAATGATGCAAAGGAGAAACCGGTATTCCTTTAATTGATGCCGGGATGAATGAATTAAATAATTATGGTACTATGCATAACCGTGTACGTATGATTTGTGGTTCTTATTTAGTAAAAAATTTAAATATTGATTGAAGATGAGGAGAAAAATATTTTGCTCAAAAATTAATTGATTATGATCCAATTGTTAATCAATGTTCATGACAATGAGTAGCAGGAACAGGATTTGATGCTCAACAATATATTAGGATTTTTAATCCTTATTTACAACAAATTAAATATGATCCTAATTTTGTTTATATTAATCATTTTTTATCAAGAACAAAAAATATAGAAGAAATTGTTGATTTTAAAAAATCAGTTCAAGAGGCTAAAAAAAGATACCAAAATTTAAAAAGTAATATTCAAATTTATAATATTAAAAATAATAAATCACAAAAAATGTAAATATAATAATTACTTCAAAACTGCACAATTGTGCAGTTTATTTAGCAATTTTGTTTTTTCTTTTTAATATTAATGAAAATATTTAACTTAAATAAGTGTTATAATTAAATTGTTCTTATTTTTTATAGAACAAATATTTTTAAAAAAAGCGAAATAAAATTTAAAAATGGCTAACCTAACAAAGAATTTTTTGTTAGGTTAGCCATTGAGTTTATCTCGTTGCAGTGAGTTACGAAATAACAAGAGCAAACCCACTATTACTTGACTTCTATTAAAAATTTTTATTTAGTCTTTCTCCCAATAAAAAAAGCAACACTTGCAGAAATAACTATAGAAATTGCAAGAATAATAATTCATATTCATCAAGTCATATTTTAATCACCTTTCTAATTTAAATTTAATTTAATACAATTTTATTATAACACATTTTAAAATAAATTAGGATATCAAATATTGGATGGGTTACACTTTATTTGACACTAATTACGTAGACAAGTGAACAAATTAGTTAAAAGAAAGGAATTATATAGCTAACTAAAGTAATGTTTACTCATATCTTGAAAAAAATCAATCGCTTTTTTAATATTTGGTCAATAATTTGGTAATATTTTTCTTATATTATGTTTTATAGCAAATCAAAAATGTTCAATTGGATTTAAATTAGGAGAATATGGCGGAAGAAATAATAGTTTGCATCCAGAATTTTCAATTAATTGTTGTGTTAATTTGAGGCTTTTTAAAAATCTGTGTATCTTTTTACAAAGTTACTAGTTTAGATTAATTCTATCTTTAAATTTTATCATAAAATGAGCAATTGCTGTATTTCAATTTTGAATGGGCAGTGTTCATTTTTTTGTTATATTTTCAATTGCTAAGTAAAATATTTTAAAAACTGCCATATCATTTGGAAAAACTTTTTTATTTCTAATAACTTTTCGTAATTGACTATTAACAGATTCAATAGCATTTGTTGTATAAATCACTCTTTTGATTTCTGCAGGATAACTAATAAAAACCATTAAATTATCTCAATTTTTATATCATGATTTAGCAATTTGAGGATATTGTTTATTTCATTTACTTTCAAAAGATTCTAAAGCTTGCATTGATTGTTCTTCACTACATGCACTATAAATTGGTTTTAAATCTGTAACTAGTGATTTTCTATGTTTGTATGAAACATATTTTAAACTATTTCTAATTTGATGAACTATGCATAATTGATGTTCGGTTTTAGGATAAACTGATTGTATTGCTTCTGACATTCCTGTTAAATTGTCACTACAAGCAATAAGAATATCATTTAAGCCTCGATTTTTCATTTCTGTGAAATTAGATAATCAAAACTTAGAACCTTCATTTTCACTAATTCATAAGCCTAAAACATCTTTTTTACCTTCTAAATCAACTCCTAGTACTATATAAACTGATTTGTTAATAATGCGTTTATCTTGTCGTACTTTAACTACTATACAATCAAAATAAACAATCGGATAAACACTTTCTAATGGCCGATTTTGTCATGCTTTAACATCATCAATAACATCATCAGTAATTTGACTAATAACACTTTCGCTAATATCAGCAACATGATATAACTCTTGTAACTGCATTCTAATATCTGATAAAGTCATGCCTTTGACATATAATGAAAGAACTTGTTGATCAAAACCATCAAATCTTCTTTGTCTTTTTGCAACTATTACTGGCTCAAAATTAATATTACGATCTCGTGTTACATTAATCTCAATTTTACCTTGTTGGGTTATTAATTTTTTTGAATTTATACCATTGCGAGCATTTTCACTATTATTATGTTGATTTTTTTCATATCCTAAATAATTTTGCATTTCAGAATTCAACATTTTTTCAACTAATCTTTTTGTTAATTCTTTATATAAACCTCACTCTTTAAAAACTGTTGTTAAATCTTCATTATTTTTTAGTAATAAATCTACTGCTTTTGATATTGGATCATTATTATTAATATTTTGTTTTTTAGACATACGTAACTCACTCTTTCTAGTTATTTAATTTTATTTACTAGAATTAATTAAACATAGTTATTTTTGTAAGTTACACAGATTACTAAACATTACAGAAAATATAACAAAAAAATGAACACTGCTCATTCAAAATTGAAATACAGCAATTGCTCATTTTATGATAAAATTTGAAGATAGAATTAATCTAAACTAGTAACTTTGTAAAAAGATACACAGATTTTTAAAAAGCCTCTATTTATTATAGATTTGTTATATTATTTGCTATGTAATTATTGTTATTAGTTATAGGTGGTAAATGTTGTTCTTGATTAATTGACTTTATAAAATTATCATCGAATTTATTTTTAATATTAGTAGTAAAAACATCTCTTCTTTTTCTTCCGTAAGCACCTGCTAAAGCACAAGCAGAACTAGTTAAACTAATAACAGCTGAAATTCCCTGCCCAAATACTGGTATAAATGAAAAAGCTGTTGATGCTACTTTTAAGGCTCCATTAATATTATTAATAGCGCCTGCAGTTGAACTACATGCACTTAAACCATTTATGCTTTTATTTTGTAAATTTCTAATTTGTGTCTCTAATTGTGAAATTTTATTATATATTTGAGAAATTTCAGTTTTTAAATTATCTATAGCAATGGTATTTTGTATTGTCTGCATAACATGTTTATAATCAAATAGATGTTGTAATATTCATTCGTAACTATCATTTCTTCCGTTTTTAACTTTATTCTTTCAATCTACTAATAAAGAAAAATATTTTTCTTGATAATAATTATTGTGTCATAATCAATTGTTAATTATAACAAGTTTTTCAGTATGTTCATTCTTTGAATTATTTCAATATCAATTACAGCATTCATCTCTTTTGAATAAAGTTGTATCTGCTGGTGATGATGTAATTTCAATAGTATATCCATCTTCATAATCAAGTCCATCATTAGGAACTTTTTTACTATTTAAATTATGATCATCTAAAACAGACCCCATAAAATTATCTGTATTAAAAGTAATATGTCTAATCAGATTATCATTTTTATCTCTAATAAAAATATTTTTATATGTTCCAAAAATTTGTTCATTACTATTACGACCATTAGTTCCATCATAATAAGTTTTTGGATAAAATTTTATTCTATTTACTGCAGTGTCTAATCAAAGAACACCTATTTGTTTCATATCTGATCCTAAAAAAGAAATTCTTGGGTCTAAACTATTTATATAGTTAGTTTCTCTTTGATTGTTTTGTTCTGCTCAGTCCATTGATAACTTTATTGTTAGTTGTGCACTTTCTCTTAGATAACAATCTCTATCTCTTTCACTACATCTTTTTACTCTTTTTTTATTTTGATCTGAATTTGTTATTATTTTTGTTTCATTTGTTGTTTGACTTAAATTATATGGTTGATAATTAGTACTTGAATTTGTAAAAGCCATATATTGGTTTATTGATTGTAAATTAGTATTGTTGCTAGCTCAATCTTTAATCTTTTGATTATTATCAATTGATTTAGCATTAATACCTTGTGTTTTATCATTAAAAAGTGGAGCGCTTAGTACTCACAATTTAAATCAATAACTTAGACTAAAATATTTCATAATTTTGTTCTCCTTTGAAAGTAAATATTTCTATATTTACTTTCAAAACAAAGCAATCAGTTAAAAACTTTATATAGTTTTTCTTTATTTTCTAAGTCTATAACCATCTGCTAATATTTTAAAACTTTTTTCAAAAAAATACAAAAATATTTTATATGTTAAATATTTGAGTTTTAAAATTTATAGTTGAAAACTAGAACAACACCACATAGAAATATTTAACAAATAATAAATATTAGACATATTCCGTAAATAAATTTAATCAATTGTCAATAATAATATTTATAAATTTTTTAGTGTTAATAATTATAGAAGTTAATATTTTTTTATTTTAATAGTTTTGTTTTATTAAAAATTTCACAAAGTAAGTTAAATCTTAAGTGCATAAGTCTAAATATACTTTTTCTACATTTATTTATTAAAATTTTGAATCTTTTTAATCAAGCAAAAACATGTTCAACTTTAATTCTAATTTTTGAAATAATTTTATTGTAGATTTTTTCTTGTTTAGTTAATTTTTATTTTTAGTTTTTTAATTGGTAATATATTATTTTTATAAATATTTTGTATTCCTTGATATCCCAAATCACCAATAATTATTGTTTTTTCTGAAAATTCAAGATTTGAATTTTTAATATTTGAAAATCATGTACTTTTCCATTATCAGCAAAAATATCAACAATTTTTTTTTAAAAAAGTCATATATAATTTGAAATTTTATAGAAAACATTCAACTTTTACCAGAAAAATATTCTAACTGTAGTTTTTTTAGTTGGTCTTTCAATTTCAATTTCAGTTTAATCAATTAAATAAAATTGAAATTCATTTAAATCTTCTTGTTTTTTCTCAATTTTTGATTTATATTTTGTTTTTAAAACTGATAATCTTTGTCATCACTAAGTTTATTTTCTACTCAAGTAATATTCGAAAACAACTTGATGCACTCATTTTATATTTAATACTCATTTGGAAAAAGTATAATATTCTTTTCAGTATACTAAAGTCATCATCAATCTTTCTTCAACTGAAAGTTTATATTTTCTACCTTTATTTTTTTTAAATTTTCTATTTCAATTAATTTTGTTAACATTTCATCAAAATGAAAACGTTTTATACCAAAATATCTATAAAATTGTTCATTTTTTAATTTTTTTAAATTTTCAAAATTCATTTTTATCAACACCTTATTAATTTATTAATAAAGAAATTATAAAATAAATTTTAAATTATTAATTGATTTTTAAAAAATTTATTTACGGAATATGTCTATTGAATTTTTTTAAATTTAAATATAAAGAATAAGACTAAATAGTCTTATTTTTTGCAAAAATTTTACTGTTGTATTTTTTTGAAAAAAGTTTTAAAATATTAGCAGATGGTTATAGACTTAGAAAATAAAAAAAACTATATAAATTTTTTAACTGATTGCTTTGTTTTGAAAGTAAATATAGAAATATTTACTTTCAAAGGAGAACAAAATTATGAAATATTTTAGTCTAAGTTATTGATTTAAATTGTGAGTACTAAGCGCTCCACTTTTTAATGATAAAACACAAGGTATTAATGCTAAATCAATTGATAATAATCAAAAGATTAAAGATTGAGCTAGCAACAATACTAATTTACAATCAATAAACCAATATATGGCTTTTACAAATTCAAGTACTAATTATCAACCATATAACTTAAATCAACAAGTACCAAACCAAAATATTGACCCTTTTTATCAAACAGAACTAGAAACAAGTACTCATAAACATCGACACGAAAAGAGTAGAATAATTAAAAGGGGTGCGAATAGTGATAGAGAAAATGCTATTGAATTTAAACAAGATATATTTGGTGGTTATATAAATGGAGAAATTTATGCTTCATTTACGCCAAAATTTTGAGAAGAAGTGAGTTATTTGAAAATAACATCGAATAATAAAGAGAAATTTATACAATCTTTTAAAAATAAAGTTACTAGTGGTGTGTGAAAGGATTACAGACTTGAAGGAGTCAATGATCCATCATATAAAGCGATGTTAGGACTTGGCAGTTCTATTTGAGATAATTGAATTAATATAAATAATGTTTGACAAAAAAGTAGCAAAAACAAAATGATAAGAGTTGAAATAAAAACATGATATCAATCAGGTGATCGTCAATTTTCTTTTTTGAATAGCCATATTAGAGGAGACAGTGTAATTCTTTCAAATCCATATCTTGAGACTTTAAAAAGAGATTTTCCTGATTATGATAATGCAGAGACAGTTAATTTAGGAAATATCTTAATGACTTATTCTGATAGTATTGTAAAAGAAACACTAAAAAGAAAATATCGTAATTTTGATATAAATCAAATTTCAATTGTAAATAATGAAAATTTTTCACATTTATGTCAATGTTTTAAATTTAAAATAAGAGTAAATGGGGATAGTAAACATTATTCCTATGGTGATTTAAAACCAACTTTTTCATATATAACTACAAGTAAACTTAATGAATTAAGCAATATCATAGCAAATAATCCTAAAGCTAAACAATGAATAGAACATATAAATGAATGAAGTTCAAGTTTATCTCAAACAAACTATCAAATTCCATCATCACAAAATCAACAAGTTTACGTTTCAAAAAGCGGATATACATTAGAAGAATTAAGAAATAATAAATATAATTTTGATTTTCAACAAGCACAAATAAATTATCAAATTAATCAAAATCTAAATGATTATACAAAAGCTCAGCAACGTTTTGTACAAGCACAAAATGACTATATATCACATATTCAGCAAGGTCAACCTCTTCTATCATTTACAAATCAACAAATTATTTCAAGACCTCAAACAATGGATAAAGTAATTCAAAAAGAAATTCTTAAAGGTTATATTCGAGATTGAAGTTATGTTTCAACTTTAGTTGAAAATGAATTAAAATTAGATGAGTTAAATAAAAATGTTCAAGGAATAAAATCAAGTTTTGATATTATAAAAAATCAAGTTAATGAATTAGAACAAAGAATCTCAAATTTAGAAAAATCAAATAATTGTGAAAAGTATGGTTATGTTGTTGCTGGTACTTCTGGTGTTGTTGCTTTAGCTCCTATTCCTGGTCTCCAACAACTTGCCGTTACAGTTTCAGCATTTTCAGCAGCTTTTGCTTCTCTTTGTAATTTATAACTTTTGAGGATTTTTAAAAATCTGTACTATTTAGCCTCTATTGCTGCTGGATTTTATGCAATAAAAGGTATATAAAAAAATAGATATAAAAAGAGAATAATATGAAAAACTTATTGACTTTATTAAGTTTAATTACAATTTCTACAATAACAAGTAATGCTTTATTAAATAAAAATATTAATGTAAAAATTCCGACTTCTTCATTAATCGACTTCTTCATTAATAATGAAAAGTCAATGATAGTCAAATTACTAATCTTGTTAATAGAGACTTTAATAATAGGTTTAAAAATGAAGCTATTGTTAGTGATTTAACTTATGTTCAAGTTAATGGTAAATGAAACTATATTTGCTTATTAATCGACCTGTACAATCGCGAAATTATTGGGCATAGTGTAGGTACTAAAAAAGATGCATCATTAGTATATCAAACATTTATGTGCTCAAATCGTTGTTTAAAAAATATTCAAATATTTCATAGCGATCGCGGTAATGAATTTAATAATAAAACTATTGATAAACTTTTATTAGCCTTCAATATTACCCGCTCTTTAAGCAAAAAAAGGTTGTCCTTATGATAACGCTGTTGCTGAAGCAACTTTCAAAACTTTCAAAACAGAATTTATTAATGATAAAAATTTTACATCATTAATCCAATTAAAATTAGAATTATTTGATTATATCAATTGATACAACAACATAAGAATCCACAGCACTCTAAACTACTTAACCCCCATAAAACACCAAGCACAAATGTCTACCAAAAAACAGTCCTAAAAAAGATTGCCATTCCAATTTTTTTATTAATCTAAATCCTTTATTTTGTGGCTATGTCCTTTTTGATAATTCAAAATTGGTTTTATATGCCCAGTTTCTTTTTTTCTTTTTCTTCATAAGAATAAAGTCTTTCTAGTAATATTGAACACTTTACAAATTTCTTTAATTTTCATGTTTTTACTTTCATAGGTTTCTATTACTTTTCTTCGTAAGTCTTCACTGTATGGTTTTGGCATAATTTATTCTTCCTAATCTATTTTAAATATTGCTGAATTGTACTTTTAAATTCAAAAACTGTTTAAATTACATATTATTATTTTACATTATTTATGAGTAAACATTACTTTAGTTAGCTATATATATTATTTACATCGTTCTGATGAATTAGATCATGAAAATGGTAGACCAGCAATTTGATTATGATTTAAGTATACTAAATCTTTATTATGATTAGGGACATCTAATAAAGATAATAAATCAAAAGAAAAACCATTAATGGTTTTTATAAATAATAGAAAAACATATTTTTATTCAAGTGGTATTGGACGAGTAGAAAGTAAGTATTTAATTAGTCATTGAATAGATTATTCAAACAAGAATAAATCAAATGAAGCAAAATCTTATAAATTATCTGTCAGTGAACAATAGCAGTTAATTTCTAAATTTGCTATTTTTACTTTAGAACAAGACCCTTATTTAGAAATTAAAAATTTGAAACAAGAAATTCAGGAACTTAAAAAGCAAATTTGTGTACAAGACTTAAAGTTAAAAAATCGTAATCGTGGATAGATTTTATTTTAAAATAATGTAAAATTATAGTAAGAAAATTTAGGGGGTAAAAATATGTCAAATAAAATTAAAAGACCAATGAACGCTTATATGCTTTTTAGTAAGGAAAAAAGAGCAGAGATTATTCAACAAAAACCAGAACTTAAATCTAAAGTTGCAGAAGTTGCCAAATTGATTGGTAATCATTGAAAAGAAATGACAAACGAAGAAAAATCTAAATATGTAAAAATGGCAGAAGAAAACAAGAAAATATATGAAAGTGAAAATCAAAAATAATTATTTAATTGATTTACAAATTGTAATTTTAAACACAATGGTATATGAGACAATTCATATATCGTTGTGTTTATTTTAAAAAAATAAAAAGAAAGGTAGATATTATGAATGTAGAAATAATTGGTTGATTAGCAGTTGCTGTAAATAGTTTTATCTTTTTACCTCAAATTATAAAAATAATAAAAACAAAAAGAGTGCGTGATTTATCATTTTTCATGTTATTAATTCAATTTTTATCTTGTTTTTTATGAATAACTTATGGAATATTCATAAAAAATTGAGAAGTTGTAAGTTTAGATTCAATAATCTTAATATCTACAATTATTATTTTAGGGTTTAAATTAAATATTCATTACAAAGAACCATAAAAAATCAACTCATTGAAATAAATTTAAATTTCCTTAATAGGAATGTTTATATTTTAATAAATTCAAATATTTTTTTCAATATTTTTACTTAAATCAACTTAAAAATTAAAATTATTTATTTTTTTTATTATCTGTAATATACTTTTTTAATTTTTTTATATTTTTTCAATTTACAATTACTTAATTTTTTTTTATTTTAAAAATAAAAAAAATTCCTATTTTTAATGTATTAATTAAAGTTCGGACTTCTCCCCGCATGTACTTGTGGAGGAAACAATGACACTGAATTAATTCATCAATGC